>DATEDB010000356.1:0-10217 GCA_035286625.1 Bacteroidota bacterium | reverse complement strand
CACCGGCGCGTTCTCCGGCCTGTTGCACGACATTTCACTCGCCGCCAAACTGGTATGGCGCGAGGTGAGCAAGGCGGGGCTCGTCAACGTCATGGGTTCCACCGACCGCATGAACGTCAGCGGCGACGTCGTGAAAAAACTGGATATTTTCGCGGACGAAACCATCTACAAGGCCATGGACCACGGCGGGCACATCTGCGTGATGGCCTCGGAAGAAAATGAAGATATCCTGCAGATCCCCGACCGGTACAAGGCGGGCAGGTACGTGCTTTTGTACGACCCCCTCGACGGGTCGTCCAATATCGACGCCAACATCACCATCGGGTCGATCTTCAGCGTATTCAAGCGAGTCAGCGAATCGGGGAAGGGGACCCTAGCCGACTGCCTGCAGCCCGGGTACAAACAGGTTGCCGCCGGCTACATCATCTATGGCTCCTCCACGATGTTCGTCTATTCCACAGGCCACGGCGTACACGGCTTTACCCTCGATCCTTCGGTCGGGGAATTCCTGCTGTCGCATGAAAATATCCGCATCCCCCCGAAGGGAAAAATCTACAGTCTCAACGAGGGGAATTTCCGCAGTTATGACCCGGGGATGCAGAAATATCTCCAGTACCTGAAGGAGAGCGACAAAGAGACCGGCCGTCCCTATTCCCTCCGGTATATCGGAACGATGGTCGGCGACGCCCACCGCACGCTACTCTACGGCGGCATCTTCGCCTATCCGGGCGATAAAAAGAATCCCGGCGGTAAACTCCGCCTCATGTATGAATGCAACCCGATGGCCTACCTGTTCGAACAGGCGGGGGGCCGCTCGAGCGACGGGAGGCAGAGCATCCTGAAGGTCCAACCCGGATCGCTCCACCAGCGCACGCCTGTGTTCCTCGGGAGTTCGGAGGACATCGCGAAGTGCGAGGAGTTCCTGCAGGGGAAATGACAAAGGCCCGGTTTCCGCCGGGCCCGCCGCATCACGTTCACTCCCCCGGGCCGGGGCGTGTGAATGCCCCGGCCCCGGATCCTTCAGCCCCCCACCGCTACCACGAATACCTGATCGTGTAGGTCACGGTCACTTCTCCGTCGGCGGGTATGGTGACCGGGAAACGGATCGTGGACTGGTCGACTTTCTCGAATTCCGTTGACTTCTTCGTGATCTCCCACTGGTTCCACCGCCAGGGATGCTCGTAGACCTGCACGGTGACCTTTTCGTCCTTGTGGTTGCGGACTTTAATGCGTATGGTCTCTTCGACCACCTTCCCCGAGGCGAAAGATTTGAAGTCTGTCTGCGCCCTCTCGCCGACGATGTCGAAGGCGTTGCCCAGGTACAACCGGATCTCCTCGTCCTTCGGCGTGTGGTCGATCCTGTCCTCGCCCACAAACTGTTCCTTGCCGTCGGTGTCGAGTTTATAGACCCTGACTTTCCCCTTCGGCAGCGGAATCCCCAGACCGGATTTCTTTTCGTTCATAAACGTCACGTAGGTGCCGACCTTCGTGTTGGACTGCTGACCGAATGACTGCTGGTTGCGGTACGAGGGATTGTTCCACCAGTAACGCCACTGGTCGGCCACGCCGTCGTAGATGAACATTTTTTTCGACGCAACATCGCGTCCCGACACCAGTTCTATCTGCTTGGTTTCGTTGGGGTTCAGGTCGGTCTTGCGCTGCAGCGTGTAGAGCTTGTATTCGAACAGTTCCGACTGCTGGAACTGCGGCGCCGCTGCCTCGGCGGCGTTAAGGCTCTTCATAGCCCTCATGTCGTAGCCGATGGCGCCGCTTACGACGTTTACATCTCCAGCGACCAGCTTGAGTCCCGCGTTCTGGAACGCGGCCCCCGAATTGTTCACGAGTGTCACCCACCCGGTAAGGTCGAGTTTGTCGTCCTTTTCAGAAAGAAGCGCCACGTAATCCGAACTCCAGGAGAGTCCGCCGGCTAGGTAGCTCAGTTCGATGTTGTGTTTTCCGGGAGTGGAATTATCCACCATCCAGCGGAGGCGGGGCCTGAGAATCAACCCTTCGGGGAGGGACGGAAGGACCATCCGGCCGGCCGGGTCCATTTCGATTTTTCCGTTGATTTCGGCCACGACCCCTGCCCGCCCGCCGAAACCGGTGGCGAGGAGTTTTCCCCTGACAGTGTATTCCTGCTTGGTCTCTTCATTGAGGCGGACGAATTCTATTTCCTTCCCGAGGTATTTTTCCAGCAGTTTCGCCTGGCTCACCAGGTCGTACTGGTAGTTCTGCTCGAGTATCCGCACGCCGGTGGGGTCCATGAGGCTACGAAAATGGAGCGAGGTGCCGTCGATGGTGGCTGGGATGTCGGGGACCACGACCGTGTTCAGTCCGCCGGTGAGCAGAACCGATCGTTCTTCCCGTACGAGCGAAAGGTTCTGGTTGTACACCGTGAGGTCGACCGACGTGCGGTCGCCGGCGGTCGCTATGTTTTTCTGCGCGAACGCCGTCCCGGTTGCATGCCACCCGGCTCCGCCCGGGATCAGAACCAGGGCCATGAACAGGGTCCGGGCGAGGGTCCGAATCATGTCCGGTGCCCGGGAAATGCGAACTCTGTTCGGTCTTGATGGGATTGTGTTCATCTGGATCTCCTTTTTAAAAGTTCTACTCCCGGGCGGGGGTGAAGGTTCCCGGGCCTCGTGCGCGGGCCCCGGTTCTGTGTCTCCCAGCCCGGGTTTCAGCCATTCTCTCAGGCAGAGGGGCCGAGCGCGGCGGGTTCCGCCTGGTTCTTGTACTGCAGCCGATAGAGCTTGTGATAGATCCCCTTCATTTCAAGCAGTTCCTGGTGGGACCCCATCTCCCGGATTTCCCCCTTGTGCATCACGATGATCTTGTCGGCCCGCTGAATCGTGGAAAGCCGGTGCGCGATTACGATCGAGGTGCGGCCGTGGAGCAGTTTGAGGATGGCCTTTTGAATGAGTAACTCGGTCTCGGTGTCGACGCTGGAAGTGGCCTCGTCCAGAATTAAAATTCTCGGGCTGAGGGCCAGCGCCCGCGCGAACGAAATCAGCTGTTTCTGGCCGACCGACAGCGTCGCGCCGCGTTCTTTGACTACAGCGTCATAACCGCCGGGCAGCGCCTCGATAAACCGGTGCGCCCCCACGACGCGCGCCGCCGCCCGGATCCTGTCGTCGGGGATCGCGTCGTTCCCGAGGCTGATGTTAGACCTGATGTCGCCCGAGAAAAGGAATACGTCCTGCAGGACGAGGGCGATGTGCCTGCGGAGGTCTTTCTGTCGCATCCGCCTGATGTCGGTGCCGTCCACGAGGATCGATCCCTTCTGGAACTCGTAGAAGCGCATCAGGAGGTTGATGATCGTCGTCTTGCCCGCCCCGGTGTGCCCCACGATGGCGACGGTCTTGCCGGGCCGGATCGTAAAGGAGACGTTCTTCAGGACCCAATCCTCTTTATTGTACGCGAACCAGATGTCGCGGAATTCGATGTCGCCGGTCGGCACGCCGACACTTACCGCGCCGACAGGGTCTTCGGTGAACGTCCTGTTGTCCAGGAGGGTGAACACCCGTTCGGACGAGGCCATGGCGGTCTGCATGATGTTGTATTTCTCCGAAAGGTCGCGGATCGGCCTCCAGAACATTTCGTTGAATTGCAGGAAAGCCATGACGGTGCCGACCGTGATGGAACCGCCCATCGCGTCAACCCCCGCGTACCAGATGATCAGGCCGACGGCGATCGCGCCGATCAGCTCCACCCCCGGGTAAAACAACGAATAATAGAATATCGACCGGATGTTCGCGTCGCGGTGGCCGGCGTTAATCGACGTGAATTTCTGATACGATTTCCTCTCCCGGTTGAAAATCTGGTCCACCAGCATCCCCGTGATGTGCTCCTGCATAAACGTATTGATCCGGGCGATCTGGACCCTGACCTCCCTGTACGCCTCCCTGGCCTTTTTCCTGAAGAGGAACGTGCCGTAGAACAACAGCGGCAACACGCTCAGCGACGCCAGGGCGAGTTTCCAGTTCATCGTGAGCATGAAATAGAGTATCCCGATAATCGTAAACACGTCGCTGAACACCATCACGATCCCCGACGAGAACATGTCGTTGAGGACCTCGATGTCGTTCGTCACCCTCGTGATGAGGCGCCCGATGGGGTTCCGGTCGAAAAACCTGATGCCCAGTTTCTGCAGGTGGGTGAAGAGCTGCATCCTGAGGTCGAAGATGGTGTGCTGGCCGACCCACTGCGTGAGGTACGCGCTGCCGTACTGGATCAGGCCGCGCACGACCAGCACGGCGAAGAACAACAGCGCCGTCCCGAGCAGGCCGTCCGGGTCGTGGCTGGCGATGTCCACGTCCACAGCGTGCTTGGTGAACCACGGCCTGACCGCCTCGAGGGCCGAGACGAGGATGCTCAGGAAGATGCCGAGGGCGACATACCACCGGTACGGCTTCAGGTAGCGGATGATCCGCTTCATGAGCTTTCCGTCGTACGCCTTGCCGAGTATTTCTTCTTCCTGCACTGTCGAGGTCCTAGAGGCTGTCCAGCTCTTCTTCGAGGAGCTGCTTCTCGTGCAGATCCGCGTAGATCCCGCACCGGGCGATCAATTCCTCGTGCGTTCCCCTCTCGGCGATTTTTCCCGCGTCGAGCACGATGATCAGGTCCGCGTCCTTGACCGTCGAAATCCTGTGGCTGATAATGATGCTCGTGCGGTCGCGCATGACGGTTCTCAACCGCCTGAGGATCTCCTCCTCGGTGTAGGTGTCAACGGCCGAGAGGGCGTCGTCCAAAATCAGTATTTTGGGGTTGCGCATCACCGCCCTCGCGATGCTCGTGCGCTGTTTCTGTCCGCCCGAAAGGGTGATGCCCCGTTCGCCCAGCATCGTCCCGAAACCCGCGGGGAAATCGCCGATGTCGCGTGTGATCTGGGAAATTTCGGCGGCCTCCCTGATGTGCTCCTTGGTGCCGTCGTCGGTCCCGTAAGAAATGTTCTCCCCGAGAGTGTCAGAAAAGAGGAACGTCTCCTGCTGGACGTAACCGATCGATCCCCGGAGCGTGTCGAGGGGGATGGTCCGGATATCGCGGCCATCGATGAGGACGGTCCCCCCGGTCGCGTCGTAGAGCCGCGGGATGAGGTTGGCGAAGGTGGACTTTCCGGACCCGGTGTACCCGACCACGGCGAGCGTCATCCCCCGGTCGACTTTCAGCGTGACACCCGAGAGGGCCGGCGCTGAGGCGTTCTTGTGCGTGAAGGTGACGTTGCGGAATTCGATTTCGCCGGAGATGTCGGTGAGGGTGGGGTCGGTCGACGGACCATCGGAAATGTCAGGTTCGGTGTTCAGAATTTTGATGAGCCTCGCCATTGAGGCCGCCCCCTGCTGGAGGATGTTGGTCACCCAGCCGAAGGCGATCATGGGCCAGATCAGGAGCATCAGGTACCCGAAAAATGCCGTGAGCGTCCCGATGGTGATCTGTCCCTGGAGGACCCTCATCCCCCCGAAGTACACCGTGATCACCAGCGACATCCCGACCAGAAGAAACATCATCGGCCACATGACCGACTGTATCCGGGCCAGGACGAGGTTTTTGTGCAGGTAGTCCCTGCTCACACCGCCGAACCGTTCGATCTCGTGCTCTTCCCGCACGTAGGCCTTCACGATCCGGATGCCTGAGAGATTTTCCTGCGCGCGGGCCGTGAGGACGGAATACTGTTCCTGTCTCTGTTCGAACTTCTTATGAATGAGCCTCCCGAGGCGGTAGACCGCGTAGGACACCAGCGGCATCGGCACCAGGGCCAGCAGCGTCAACCGCCAGTCGAGCCAGAGCATCATCGAAAGCGACATGCTGAAGGTCATGAGCGTGTCCGAGGGATACATGATGCCGGGGCCCAGGACGTTGCGCACCGAGCTGATGTCGTTGGTGGCGTGCGCCATCAGGTCGCCGGTGGGCGTGTTCTGATAAAATGAAAGGGAGAGCCTCTGGATCCTGGACAGAAAATCGTTGCGCAGGTCGAACTCGACATGCCTCGACATCACGATGATCGTCTGCCGCGTTAAAAATGTAAAGAACCCGGCAATGAGCGTCAGGGCCACGATGAGCCCGGCGTACGTCAGAAGACTGCCGGTATCCACGTTGCCCGATTCCAGACCGGCCTTCAGGTCGTCGATGGCGTTTCCAACGAGCTTCGGCTGCAATACGGTAAACAGGTTGCTCCCGACGACCGTGGCGAGACCCCAGACAAGGGTTCGCCGGTACTTCTTAAGATAGGGGAGAAGATATAAGAGGGATTTCATGTGAAAATAACAAAAAATCGCCGCCCGGAGTATTCCGGGACGGCAGGTGACCGTTCAAGATACGAAAGTCGGGGATAAAGTGCTCCGGGGGATCAGGGGAAAAGGTCCCGGATTGATGCAGGGGCCGTCGGGACGTGAGAGGTCGAAGCGGCGCGGCGGGTTTCCCTTCCCCGCCTCAGCCGATCAGCCCGAATCCCGTGTAGCGGTGAAGGACTTTCGGGATGACGACCTTGCCCTCGGGGGTCTGGTAGTGTTCGAGGAGCGCGGCGACGATCCTTGGGAGCGCAAGGGCCGAGCCGTTCAACGTATGCACGAACTCCGGTTTTCCCCCTCCGCGGGCCTTGAATCGGATGTTCATGCGGCGGGCCTGGAACGACTCGAAGTTGCTGACCGACGAGACTTCGAGCCACCGTTTCTGGCCACCGGACCAGACCTCCAGGTCGTACTTCTTCGTCTGCGTGAAGCCCATATCGCCGGTGCACATGAGCATGACGCGGTAACGGAGACCGAGTTTTTTCAGGAGCGCTTCGGCGTCTTCCCTGAGCGAATCGAGTTCGCTGTACGACACGCCCGGATGCACGATTTTCACGAGCTCGACCTTGTCGAACTGGTGGAGCCTGTTCAGGCCGCGCACGTCCTTCCCGTACGATCCCGCCTCGCGGCGGAAGCAGGGGGTGTAGGCGGAATACTTCACCGGGAGGTCCTCCTCGGCGAGGACCTCGTCGCGGTGGATGTTCGTCACGGGGACCTCGGCGGTCGGCACCATGAAGAGTTCGTCCTTCGGGATGGCGTACATCAGGTCTTCCTTGTCGGGGAGCTGACCGGTGCCGGTGGCGCTCACCGCGTTGACCATCAGCGGGGGCTGGATCTCCCGGTAACCCCGAACGGCGGCCTCGTCCAGGAAAAAATTGATGAGCGCGCGCTGGAGCCTGGCCCCCGCTCCCTTGTAGAGCGGAAATCCGGCGCCGGCGATCTTGACACCGCGCTCGAAGTCGATGATATCCAGTTTCGATGCGAGGTCCCAGTGGGGTTTCGGCTCGATATCCGATACGGCCTCCTCCCCCCACGAGGCGATTTCCACGTTGTCCGCGGGGGTCCGCCCCTCCGGGACCGAGGGGTGCGGAATGTTCGGAACCGTGAACAGGAGGACGTTCAGTTTTTCCCCGACGTCGCCGAGCTCCTCGTCGAGCGATTTAATAGATTGTTTCACCTTCTCCATCTCGGAGATGGGACCGGTGGCGTCCTTCTTTTCTTTTTTCAACCGTCCGATTTCCTCCGAGACGGTGTTGCGCCGGTTCTTCAGGGCATCGGCGCTGCCGAGGAGTTCCCTCCGGCGGCCGTCCAGTCGCAGGATCTCGTCGACGCGGTCTGTTTCCCCCTTCTTCCCGATCCCTTCCCGGACGAGGTCCGGGTGTTCCCGTATAAATTTGAGGTCGAGCATCTCAGAGTTCCGATTTGTGGCGTATTACTGGGGTATCTCCACAGGGTGACGCAGCGTTGAAAGCTGGTTGCGCAGTATCAGCAGCCCGCTTTCCACTCCCGACATCGGGAGGTTCAGGTCCACCTGGGCCTTCAATATAATTAATCCGGATTTCAGGGGTCTGGGGGCGGGCTGTTTCAGCGCGGCTGTGAGCTGCGGGTGGATCAGACTCCCGTCCAGCTGGAAGATGCGGGCCGTCTCCTTCGCGAAGGCGAGGCGGCTCATGATGTCGGGGCCGGCGATATGGTACACGCCCGATTTTTTCAGTTCGACGATCTTCGTGATGCCGAAGGCGAGGTCGTCGGCGAGCGTGGGATTGCCGATCTGGTCGGACACCACCTTCACGGTCCGGCCCTCCTTCAGTTCTGTAATGAGCCAGAGGGCGAAGTTGGGTTTCACTTTCCTCGCCTGGCCGTAGAGCACCATCGTGCGGACGATCGTGTGGCTGATGTCTGATGTGCGCAGGAGGTTTTCGGCGGCGAGCTTTGTGCGGCCATAATACGAAAGCGGGTTGGGGCGGTCGTCCTCCGCGTAGGGGCCCCCCTTCCCGTCGAAGACGTAATCGGTCGAGAGCTGGACGATGTGCGATCCGGAGAGCTTCCCGGCGTGGACGAGATTTTCGACGCCGTGGACATTCACCTTCCACGCCACCTCGCGGTTGGTCTCGCACGCGTCGACGTTGGTGACGGCGGCGGTGTTGATGATCGTATCGGGCTGGAATCCTTCGATGAAGCGCGTCACCTGTTTGCGGTCGCTGATGTCGACCCTCGTGTAGGGGGCGGTGTCGGCGCCGAAAACCGATTCCTCCTGGCTGGAGATCAGATGAAGCGTGTACGACTGGGACTGGGAAAGAAGCTCCGTCACCTTCTGCCCGAGGAGACCGTTGCTGCCGGTGATGACGACCCGCCTCGGTTCTTTTTTCAACGGAGACATTCTTCCAACACGGTGGCCGCGTCGGTCCGGTCGTCGCGGTACTTCACGATCACGGGGGTGTACACCGAAAGCCGGTGTTCGGCCGCCCAGGCGTCGCCGATCTTCCTGGAGCCCGCCAGCACGACCGCCCCCTCGGGGATCGTCAGCGGGGAGCCGGTCACGCGGCGGTAGATTTTTTTCATGGGGATGTCGTAGACCGGCGTCGAACCGGTGAGGATCACGCCGGACCCGAGGACGGCTTTCCGCCGGACGAAGGCCCCCTCGTAGATCCCGCAATTGCCGCCGACGAAGACCTCGTCCTCTATGATAACCGGCGAGGAGTTGACCGGCTCCAGCACCCCGCCCACCTGCGTGCCTGCGCTCAAGTGCACCCTGGCCCCGATCTGCGCGCACGAACCGACGAGCACGTGCGAATCGATCATCGTGCCACCGCCCACCCAGGCCCCGATGTTGACGTATGAGGGGGGCATGATGACCACACCGGGCCCCAGGTAGGACCCGTTCCTGACGGCGGTGCCCCCCGGAACGACCCGGACATCGCTCCCGGTGGAAATAGGCTTTGCATCCATCGTGTCCTTGTCGAAGAACCTGAAGGTCCCGTCGGACGGCAATTCGCGCAGTCGCCCCACGCGGAACGCGAGGATGATGCCTTTTTTCACCCAGGTGTGGACGGTCCACGATCCTCCGTTCGACGGAGACGCGGCCCTGGCGTCGCCCGAGTTGAGGTACCCCTTCAGCTCGGCCACCACCTTCAGGGCGTCGTCCCGGTCGATCTGTTCCGGAGGAAGATCGTAGAGCCGTTCGATGATCTGTCGGAGGATCATGCCAGCTCCAGCGCTTTCAGTATCCGCCTCAGCTGCTTGCGGTTTTCCTTGCCCATCGGCACCAGCGGGAGGCGGTAGCGTTCGCCGATCTTCCCCATCATGGCGAGGGCGGCTTTCACCGGTATCGGGTTCGATTCCAGGAAATTCCCCGTCATCAGCGGGAGGAGGCGGTTGTGGATCTTCAGCGCCGCGCGGTAGTTCCCCTTCAGGCAATACCGCACCATCGTCGAAAACTCCCGGGGCACCTCGTTGGAGACGACGGAAACCACGCCGTCGGCCCCGAGGGGCATCATGGGGAAGGTGAGGGCGTCGTCGCCCGACCAGACGCCGAAACCCTCAGGCCTGTGTTTCAGGATCTCCATCACCTGGGCGAGGTCGCCGGAGGCCTCCTTGATGCCGTTGACCGCGGGAATGTCGCGGGCCAGCCTCAGCGTGGTCGCCGCACTGATGTTGCCTGCGGTGCGACCCGGGACGTTGTACACGACGATCGGGATGTCTGTTTTGTGTGCGATTTCCGCGAAATGCCGGTAATAACCCTCCTGGGTCGGTTTATTATAGTATGGCCCGACGCACAGGATGCCGTCGGCCCCCGCGCGCACCGCCGCCCTGGCGAGCTTTACCGCACTGGCGGTGGAGTTGCTCCCGGCCCCCGCGATGACCCTGATCTTCCGGGGGGCGCGTTCGCGCACGGTGGCGATCACGAGGGCCTGTTCCGCCTCGGTGAGC
>DATEDB010000355.1:0-4021 GCA_035286625.1 Bacteroidota bacterium | reverse complement strand
GGGGACATTTTCGCGGCGGGCAGGTACCGCTCGTTCCGGTAGACGATCACGTCGACCGCGGGGATCCCGGCCGCGCGGTCGACGATGTCCCGGAGGCACGCGTGAAAAATGGCATCCAGGTCGTCCCAGGGCAGCGCGGCGAACGGTTCATCGGCCACCGATCGCGTGATCTCCGGTGTCCGGGCAAATACTATGACGGCGTTGGGATTTTTCATCGGGTGATCGGGCATGGCGGGCCCCGCCGGTTCGCCGGCGGAGGATCCTAGCCGGGCTGACCCTCGTCGATCTTGCGGACCTTCACCTGCCGGATGCGGCGCTGGCCCTTCTTCGTGACGGTGAATTGCAGGTTCCCGTACTGGATCACTTCGTGGTTTTCGGGTATCCGGCCGCTGACCTTCAGGAGGAACCCCCCCACCGTGTCGTACTCGCCGTCCTCGGGGATCTCCGTGCCCAGCTTATCCCTGAACTTTTCGTTGAAATCCTTGATCTGGACCCGGCCGTCGACCAGAGTGGCATTCTGGGCGACCTGCTCGAAGTCCTTCAGCACCTCGTCGTATTCGTCGTGGATTTCCCCGACGATCTCCTCGAGGATATCCTCGATGGTCACCAGCCCCAGGGTTCCGCCGAACTCGTCCACCACGATGGCCATGGTGACTTTCCTCTGCTGCAGTTCACGCAGAAGCTTGCTGATCTTCAGCGTCCCCGGGACGAAATGCGCGGGGCGGATGATGTCGTCCAGGACGATGAGGTCACGGTGTTCGATCAGGCTGATCAGGTCTTTCGTATGGATGATGCCGAGGACGTCGTCCACGCTCTCCCTGAAGACCGGCATCCGCGAGTATCCCTCCTCGGTCACGATACGGATCAGCGCCTCCCTGGTGATCGTGTGGTCGATGGCGACCATGTCGGGCCGCGGGACCATGATTTCCTTCGCCACCGTCTCGGAAAACTCGAAGATGCTGGTGATGAGTTCCTTCTCGGTCTCGTTGATGAGGCCGCGGCGGGCCCCCTCCCTGACGATCATTTCCAGCTCCTCCGGCGAGTGGAGCAGTTCCTTGGTGGAGGCCGGGGGGATGCCGACGATGCGCAGGAACAGGTTCGACGCGCCGTTCAGCAGGTAGATCGCGGGTTTGAAGACCCTGTAGAACAACTGTAACGGGAGGGACACGAAGAAGGTCGTGGATTCCGGGTACCGGATCGCCAGCGATTTCGGCGCCAGTTCCCCGATGACGATGTGCATGAACGTCAGCAGAGCGAAACTCGAGCTGAAGGAGATGGCGTGCACCAGCCGGAGATCGGTGATCCCCGCCAGCGCGAGGGGATGTTCGATCATCGAGGCGAGAATCGGTTCGCCGGCCCAGCCGAGGGCGAGACTTGCAAGCGTGATGCCGAGCTGTGTGGCCGAGAGATAAGCGTCCAGGTGGTCCACGATGTGTTTGGCGAGGCCGGCCCCCCTGTGCCCCGATTTGACCCGCTGGGCGATTTGGGTGGAACGCACCTTCACGATGGCAAATTCGGCGGCGACGAAGAACCCGTTTGCCAGTACGAGGAGAAGGATGAAGAGGAGATTTCCGATGACCTCAGAAAAGCTCATCGAACGGACGGTCCCTCCTGAAATTGCCACTTCATGATATCCACTGATCTCAATGTACGAGAATGTGTGAATATCCCAAAATTCGGCATGGTGCTGACCGGAAGGCCTGAATACCGTCGGAGGAACCGATCCGCCCGGGATGGTTCAATAATAAACTTCCTCCAGGACGAGTCCGGCGGGCGGGGCGGCCTGTCCGGCCAGCGACCGGTCCCTCCCCTGGAGGACGGCCCTGAATTCCGGGACCGAGGTGAACCCCCGGCCCACGTCCACCATCGTCCCCACCAGTCCGCGCACCATTCCGTGAAGGAACCGGTCGGCCCTGATCGAAAACCGCAATCTTCCCCCGCCGCCGGTCCACGAGGCCTCATACACGACGCAGAAATGATGACCCGCGCCGGCGGCCGACCGGCAGAACGATGAAAAATCGTGGCGGCCGGTGATCGTTCCGGCGGCCTCCTGCATCGGGGCGATATCAAGGCGATGCCTGAGGTACCAGGACCGGCCCCGTTCGAGCGCGGTCGGGACCGTCGAGATGGTGTAGGAGTACCGCCGCGCCACGGCGTCGAAACGTGAATGGAAGGATTCGGGGACGTCGTCGCAGCCGAGCACCGCGATGTCGTCCTTGAGAAGAGCGTTGAGTCCGCGGGCGATCCGGCCGCATTCCATCGGCGTGGCGGCCCGGAAATTCGCCACCTGGGCGCGCGCGTGGACGCCCGCGTCGGTCCGCCCGGCCCCGGTCAGTGAAACCTCCTCCCCGAGCAGTTCCCGCAGGGCGGCCTCAACCGACCCCTGGACCGTGCGGTCTCCGGCCTGTCGCTGCCAGCCGGAATACCCCGTGCCGTCATATTCGATGACCAGGCGGATGTTCCGGCTCCGCAGGAGGTCCTCCGGCATGTCGGAATCGCCGGGAGGTTTCAGAAACGGCGTGTGACCGACACCGCGATCCCGTGGGCCTCCCCGGGCCCCCCCATCACGCTCGCGCCGATGCCGAGGTCCCCCTCCGGCGGGAGCGCCCTGTTCCCCGAAACGATCAGCCTCGCCGCGTTGATCGCGCTCATAAGGTGGTTGATGGCGATCGCCGCGACCACGAAGCGGGTGTTATTGAACATCTCGTCGCTGGCCACCCGTTCGAGGCGGAAGCGTTCCCGGTTGGCATCCGAATCCCACTTCCAGTAGGATGACGACATCGGATCGTACAGCTTGTAGGCGTCCCGGTCGCGCAGGACCTGTTCGTTATAGCTCCAGACGTCGGTGAAATTCCCTGCGTTGATATAATACGCATCGTCCTTGCCGGCCTGATCGAAACCCGCATGGAGCGCCGCGAAGCTCCGGGCGTCATCCCGCATCGACCGCGCGCGGATGTCGATCGCCCCGAGACCCAGCCAGAGCACCCCCTCGACCGCGGTGAAATATTTTCCCGAACCGTAACTCCCCGCGTAGAGTTCTCCCATGCCGGGCAGAAGAAGGGAATAGAGCACCCCGAGCCCGACATTTTTCCTTCCGGTTTCAGGAGTGTCCCCGTCGAAGCGGACCGCACCTCCCGGAATGCCGCTCTCCATCGACACCGCGGCACCGGCGTTCCCCACGGGGAACATCGGGGGTGCGCCGCCCCGCGACGGCTGTGCGCAGAGGGAGCCGGCGGCCAGCAACATCAGCGGCACGGCGACGGAGACGGGTCGTCTGCGGTAGGTCATAAGAGGTTCCTGCATGTCAACATATCGGGACTGTCTCCTCCGCCGGCCGGCCGAGGCAGAGGTCGCCGGCGGTTGAGGTGATGGTGACCGGGACGATCCTGTTGACCAGGTGTCGGGCCCCCCTCACGCCCACGCGTACGTAATTCGATGTCCAGCCTGAGGTGACGCCGTCAGCCTGGGGGGATTCCAGCAGGACGTCCGCGGTGCGTCCGAGCATGGTTCCGTTGAAATCGGCCCTGATCCTGCGGCCGAACTCCCGGAGCCGGTCGCTGCGGTGGTAACGAATCCGCGGCTCCACCGGGTTCCGCATCCCCGGGGCGGGTGTATTTTCCCTTTCCGAGTAGGTGAAAACGTGGAGGTACGAGAGGCCCAGACCGCTGATGAAGTCCAACGTCTCCCCGAAATGGTGGTCGGTTTCACCCGGAAATCCCGTGATGACGTCGGCCCCGATGCCCGCCGACGGGTTCGCGTTCCGGATCGCCGAGACGATTTCGGCGTAGCGGTCTCGCGTGTAGCGCCTCTTCATCCACCCGAGCACTTCATCCGAGCCGCTCTGGAGGGGAACATGAAAATGATTGACGAACTTTACCGATCCGATGATGAAATCGATCAGCTCCGGCGACAGCAGGTTCGGTTCGATGGAACTGACACGGAAACGGTCGACCGAAGAGACCCGGTCGAGTTCCCTCAGCAACGCGAGCAGGTTCGAACCGGTCTTTCTCCCGTAGTCGCC
>DATEDB010000354.1:0-2035 GCA_035286625.1 Bacteroidota bacterium | reverse complement strand
CGCGATGAAGGCCCTTTCCACCCGCAACGATGAACCGGAAAAGGCGAGCCGTCCGTTCGACGCAAACCGCGACGGGTTCGTGATGGGCGAGGGCGCGGGGATGCTCGTCCTGGAGGAACTCGATCACGCCCGGAAGCGGGGCGCGCCGGTCTACGCGGAAATCGTGGGCATCGGCATGACCGCCGACGCCTACCATATCACGGCTCCCGCCCCCGGCGGCGAGGGCGCGATCCGTTCGATGAAACTCTGTCTCCGGGACGCCGGCCTCGAGCCGGGGGACGTCGACTACATCAACGCCCACGGCACCTCCACGCCGTTCAACGACAAGTCCGAAACCCAGGCGATCAAGACGGTGTTCGGCGACCACGCCTACAAACTCCACATCAGCTCCACGAAATCCATGACCGGCCACCTTCTCGGCGCGGCCGGCGCCGTCGAGGCGATCGTCTGCCTGATGGCGATCCGCGAAGGCGTCATTCCCCCGACCATCAACTACGAATTCCCGGACCCCGATTGCGACCTGAACTACGTGCCCAACAAGGCGATCAAAAAAGAGGTGAAGGTTGCCCTCAGCAACACCTTCGGGTTCGGCGGCCACAACGCCTCCTTATTGTTTAAGAAGGCCGACGGCGCGGTCTGACCTCAGTGCATGGGTGTGCTCCGGACCATCTCGGCCAGAATCAAGGGGGTATTCGGAGCCAGGCCCCCCCATCCGCTCTCCGGCATCGTCCCGATCGTAGAATTCCAGAAAGCCCTCAGCTACACCATCGTCCGGCCCGAGCTTTTCCGGGAAGCCCTCTCCCACAGATCGTATTCCCAGACCCCGATGGGGGCCGGTTCGGTGTCGAACGAACGACTGGAATTCCTCGGGGACGCCGTACTGAACCTCCTCGTCGCAGAGTATCTCTTCGGGGCCCACACACTGGCTCCCGAGGGTGAGCTGACTAAGGTCAGGGCGCGCCTGGTCAACGGTAAAGCCCTCGCCCTTTACGCAAAAAATCTCGGTCTCGAGGGATTTCTCCTCCGCAGCCCGCAGACGGACCAGCTCTCCGGCCGCGGGCTCGAGACGATACTCTCCGACGCCTACGAGGCTGTTGTGGGGGCCATCTACCTCGACGGGGGCTACGAGGCCGCCCGGGCGTTCGTCGCGCACACGGCCATCGCGGCTTTCACGTCCGGCACCATCGGGGCCCTCGACGAGAACTACAAGAGCATGCTCCTCGAGCACGCCCAGGCGGACGGTCTCGGTGTTCCGAGGTACATGACCGTCGGGGAGCACGGGCCGGATCACGACCGCACATTCACCGTGGAAGTCCAGCTCGGCCGCCAGCCGTACGGGACGGGATCGGGGAAGAACAAGAAGGACGCCGAACAGGAGGCCGCGCGCTCCGCCCTGAAGACTCTCGGGGTGATTGGTTGAAGATCACCCCGGCCCGGTTCGCCCTCCCGCTCCTCGCGCTCCACATCCTTCTCAGTCTCTGCCCGGGTCCCTGCCGGGATGCCCGCGCCCAGGATTCCACCTCGGCCGGGCCCCGGGGGGATTCCCTCCGGGCCGCCGGGATCTCTGTCGTCGTCGGGGAAGTTCTCATCTCGGGGAACGAAGAAACGAAATCTTTCGTGATCCTGAGGGAGATGTCCCTCAGGCCCGGTGAGAAGATCACCCCCGAAAAACTCGACTACGACCGGGAGAGAATCTACAGCCTGCGCCTGTTCAACCGCGTGCAGGTCCGCGCCGTCGCGGCCGGGGCCGGCACTGCGAACGTGATCGTGGAGGTGAACGAACGGTGGTACATCTTCCCCTTCCCCGTGCTGGGTCGCAGGGACAGGGACTGGAGCAAGGTTTTCTACGGCGCGGGGGTGGTCCACAACAATTTCAGGGGACGAAATGAAAAACTTTTCGCCTCGTTGGTGTTGGGGTACGATCCTGCGGTGTCGCTGTTCTATAGAAATTCGTTCCTTGACGAGGAGGGCGCCTGGTTCATGGACGCGAAGATCTCGTACAGCAGGGTCCGGAACCGCAGCCCCGAAGTCGAGG
>DATEDB010000353.1:0-2809 GCA_035286625.1 Bacteroidota bacterium | reverse complement strand
CGATTATTCCCGGACATCCGTACCGGGCGTCTATGCCGTCGGGGACGTGGCCGGGCCGCCGTGGCTGGCCCACGTGGCCTCCCGCGAAGGCATCGTCTGCGTGGAGGCGATCGCCGGAAAACAACCCCGGCCCATAGACTACGACAGCGTGCCGGGGTGCACCTACTGCCAGCCGCAGATCGCCAGTATCGGCATGACGGAGAAGCGGGCGCTGGCCGAAGGATACCGGCTGAAGATCGGACGCTACCCGTTCACCGCCAGCGGCAAGGCCCGTGCCATCGGCGAGACCGACGGCCTGGTGAAGCTTATTTTCGACGCGAAATACGGCGAGTTGCTCGGGGCCCACATCATCGGATCGGAGGCCACCGAGATGATCGCCGAACTCGGCCTGGCGAAATCCCTCGAATCCACCGCGCCCGGAATTTTCAACACGATCCACGCGCACCCGACGCTGTCGGAGGCGGTCATGGAAGCTGCCGAAAACGCCTATGGACATGCCATCCACATCTGAATACCGGCCGGACCCCCGGACGGGGGCGGCGCGCGCCGGAATTCTCCGGGTCGTCGACCTGGGGCCGACGGGGTACGACGACTGCTGGAAACTGCAGCGGGATGTGTTCGACTCTCGCGGGGGGGGAAGATGCTCCGACACGCTCCTGCTCACATCCCACGACCACGTGTACACACTGGGGAAAGGGGCCGACGACGACCACCTGCTCGCATCGACGGTGGAACTCCGGCTCTCGGGAGCCGGTGTGGTTCGCACCGACAGGGGCGGGGACGTGACCTACCACGGTCCCGGTCAGCTTGTGGGTTATCCCATCCTGGACCTGCGGGGACATTACCTCGATATCCACAGGTATCTCCGGGACCTGGAGGAAGTTCTCATTGCCGCGATCGGGGATTTCGGATTGAAGGGGGAGCGTGAAGAAGGGTTCACCGGCGTTTGGGTCGGCGGAGAGAAAATCGCCGCCATCGGCGTGAAAGTCAGCCGGTGGATCACCATGCACGGGTTCGCGCTGAACGTGAATACCGACCTGAAGTATTTCGACCGGATCATCCCCTGCGGGATCGGCCACAGGGGCGTGACGTCCATGGAAAAAATCCTGGGGGATGCCGTACCGGTCCGGGACGTCCTCGCTTCGGCGGCCGGCCATTTTGCCGGGAAATTTCATCTCTCCCCTCTCGCCGTCTCTCCTCAGGAGATATGCGGCACGGAGACGACTATCAGTGAGACCACTCAGAACGGATAATGGCCCCGGCAAAAAAAAGAATTACGACGCAGGAAAAAAGTACGACCCCCAAACCCGCCAGAATCGCGGCAAACGCAGGGAGAACGAACGGACGGTCCTCGCGGGCACACCCGGGTGGTGCCGGCGGGGCGGTGCGGTCCGCGGCGAAGCCGGTCCGGGGCGCTCGCCCGCCGGAGGCCGGTCTCACCCGGGAGCGGCTCATCCAGGCCTACTCGGTGATGTACACCGCCAGGAAGACCGACGACAAGATTCTTATCCTGCTCCGCCAGGGAAAGGTGTTCTTCCATATCGGCTGTTCCGGGCACGAGGCCGCGCAGGTGGGCACCGCCATGGCAATGAAACCCGGGTACGACTGGGCGTATCCCTATTACCGCGACCTCGGGTTCTCCCTCGGGTTCGGGTACACCGTCGAAGAGATCTTCGAAGAGGCCCTGCACCGGAAGCCCGGGCCCAGTAGCGCGGGCTTCGCGATGCCGTTCCATTACGGCCACCGCAGACACCGGATCGTGTCGCAGTCGAGTCCCACAGGGACCCAGTACCTCCAGGCGGTGGGAACCGCCCTCGGCGCGGTGAAGGACGGCCTCGATGAGGTCGTGTATGTCTCCTCGGGCGAAGGGGCCACCAGCGAGGGGGAGTTCCACGAGGCGGTCAACTGGGCCGCACGCGAGAGGCTTCCCGTGATCTTCCTGATCCAGGACAACAAGTACGCAATCTCGGTCACGAAAAAAGAACAGACCGCCGCGGGGTCCGTCCACGACCTGGTGAGCGGATACAGGGGGCTGAACCGGTACGAGATCGACGGTTGCGACTTTCTCCGGACCTACACCACCGCCTCCGGGGCCGTGGCGAAAGCCCGCAGGGGCGGGGGGCCGAGCCTGATCCTGGCGCACACCGTGCGCCTGCTGCCGCATTCCTCCTCCGACGACCAGCGCAAGTACCGTTCGGAAGAGGACCTGGCGAAAGACCGCGGGCTCGACCCGCTGCCCCGGCTCGAGCGGCACCTCCTCGCGGAAAAAATCCTGACCGCCGAACAACTGATGAAGCTGCAACAGGACATCGTTTCCCGCATCGACCGCGCCGCGGCCGCCGCCGAGGAGCATCCCGAACAGGACCCCTCGGGGCTTCTCGATCACGTGTACTCCGCCAACGTGGTCGTCTCGCCGGAGGGTTTCACCGAGCCTGAACACGCCGGGAACAGGATCGTGATGGTGGACGCGATCAACCACTCGCTCGCCGAGGAAATGGAGAAGAATCCCCGCATGCTGATTTACGGCGAAGACGTCGCCGGGGACAAGGGGGGTGTCTTCGCCGCGACGAAGGGACTCACGAAAAAATTCGGCTGGGAGAGGGTCTTCAATTCGCCGCTGGCCGAGGCGAGCATCGTGGGGACGGCATTCGGGCTGGCAGTCCGCGGGTTCAAACCGGCGGTGGAAATCCAATTCGGCGACTATATCTGGCCGGCCTTCATGCAGCTCAGGAACGAGGTGGCGATGCTCCGGTTCAGGTCAAATAATGAATGGTCGTGCCCGATGGTCGTGCGCGTGGCGGTGGGCGGA
>DATEDB010000352.1:0-2506 GCA_035286625.1 Bacteroidota bacterium | reverse complement strand
CACCACCACGATATCCCCATCCTCGATCCGGGGGGACATGCTTGCTCCCCTGACCACCAGGGCGAAGGCGCCGGGATCGTTGAGATTGTCCACGGTGACATACCGCTCGACGTGTTCCGGGTGAAAGATCGCCGCCGTCCTTCCGGCCGGAACCGAGGAAAGCAGGGGAATTTCCACCAGTGAGACCTTCCTGAATACCGAGTCGGTGTTCAATCTGAGGATATTGGGGGCCGTATCGGTCCGCAGGTACATATCCCCCTCCCCGGTCAGGACCCATCCTGGCCTGACACCGGTCCACCTGGCGATCTGCATGAGATAATCGCCGGCGGGCACCTGCTCCCCCTTCTCCCAGCGCTGGAGCGTGCGCGTGGCGATGTGCACCTTCCGCGCGAGGGTCGCCTGATCGATATCCTTGTTCTCCCTGGCTTTCTTAATCCGGTCGCCGATGTCGGTCTTCATAGATGGCACGTCATATATGTCCTGCAAACTGACCAGAAACGACATTTATGTCGTTCGGAAAAATATAGCATATTGGAGGGGAATTGTCAAGCCGGGGGAAAGAGACGGCGCGAGAGGCCGGCTGAAAACCGGTGGATCGGCTCAGGACGCCTTGATGCCCTTTGACGAGAGGCGTTCGCGGATCATCCGGACCGCGGTATCCGCCGGGATGGTCAGCCGCGCGCCGGATTCCTTCACCGCTTCTTCGAGGGTCCCCTGACGCGTGGTGAGCCAGCGCCACACGTGGTACCCCAGTCGGCTGCCGTCATTCGGTTCCAGTGTCGGCACCGGGGCGATGCTGTCATAGGCGATTTTTTCGACGGTATCAGCCGCGGAGGCCTCGACCTGCGAGGGGGGTTTTGTCGTCATAACGTACTTTGGAGCTTCCTATTAATCCGGAACATGTCAGGGTAGATTGCTGCTGATCTCAGCGATGGTGTTCTCCGGGAAGAGGCGCAGGTAATAATCCCCGTTCTCCCCCTGTTCGGCAAGCAAACCGATTTCCTGCCCTTCGATCCTGTACTCGTTGACCAGCCTCGCGATTTCGTTCACAAGGATGTCGGTCATGTCGACGCCGATGAAGTGGGGGGTCTCGGGCCGGTAGGAGTTCTTCAGCAGCGGGATCAGGAACCTGGACAGTCCCGGGACCTCGAGTTCCGGCATCCCGGGCTGACCCGCCCGGAACGTCAGGATCTGAGGCGAGAACCCCTCGGGGAGGATCCGGCCCCAGTGGAACGGCATCGTCGCCGGGGGAATGTCGGGGGTCACGGTCGATGCCAGCACGGGCCTCAGCGGGATGCGGTGGACCTGCAGCGGTTCGCGGGTCGTCATATCTTCTTCGCCGTCGCGCAGCGAATCGGGCGTTTCGTGCTCGGCGGTCAGCATCCCGGAGGGATACTTACCGGGCGTGGTGCTGATGAGCGTGGTCATCTTGCTCTGGCCGGCGCGGACTGCCGCGTTCGTCCTGCGGATCCGTTCGGCGAGCGCCCCGGTGGAATCCACCTCAAGGATCCGGGCGATCGTCTTCCCGTTGGAGGCCCCCTCGAACCATTTCCCGAAGAGCAGATCCAGCGTGTCGTTTTTCGTCTCGCCGGGGGTGAAGGAAATGATGCGGTATTTTTCCGGTTGCGGCGGGGGAAAGAGGAGCCTGTTTGAACGGTTGATTTTAATCACGCGCGGGGAGACGAGGTCGAAGGCATCGGCGGTTTCCCCTGCGGCCGTTTTCCGGCCCAGGTCGAGGGCCCTCCCCGCGATGTCGATGAACTTGAGGTAGCGGTCCGAATTGTATCTCACCCCGGAGGCCAGCTCGACGTTCAGCCAGCGCCCGAAACCCTGGAGATCGTTGGACCTGACACCCTGGGGATTGCGTCCGGCCGAGAGCCGGGCGAATCCGGAATCCATCATGGCGAGCGCGGCCTGGAATCCAGAGGCCCTGAGGCTGTCTCTGAGGCACATGCTGAGATTGGAGATCCCCCACTGTTCGTCCGTTGTCCGGCCGTTGGAGATGACCACGTCCGATGAGGAGATCGGAAAACCATAGTAGTCGGGATTGTATCCGTGAAGCGAAACCGAAATCTGATCGGGGCCTGAAGTCAGTTCATGCCATTTCTGAAATACGCTCACTTCCGCGCTCGCCGGGTCGGCGGCGGTACTCTTTCCGGCGGCGTGTTTGGAACTGCCGGAGATGAGGAGCCATCCCGCGCCCGATCGTCGAAATAATTCCGCGCCCACGACGGCTACATTGCCGTCGTCCAGCGGGTGATTGACGTGGATGACGAGCCGTTTGACTCCGTCGCGGTTGTACAGCAGTGTGCCCCAGCCAAGCCGGACGGGAGCCGTTTCCGAGAACACATCGATGGTGTTGCCGCTCAGCCCGTCCCTGACCCGCGTCAGTGTGTACCCGTAACGCGCCAGCAGCCGTATGCAGCTGTCGGTTTTCCCCTCCCGGAAAAGGTTCAAAATCTCGCCCCAATCGGCAAGTTCCCGTTCGGTTGGCGCGGTATAGACA
>DATEDB010000351.1:0-2073 GCA_035286625.1 Bacteroidota bacterium | reverse complement strand
CTCCCGCCGGCGGCGTCATCGAACGCCGAGCCGGTCCACAAGAAACGTGCTGAGTTCCGGGATGTAGGTGACCAGGACGAGGGCCAGGAGCAACAGGACAAAGAAGGGGACCACCGACCGCAGGACTTCCGGAATCGATTTGTCGAACCGGTAGCTCGAGATGAAGAGGTTGAGCCCGACAGGGGGCGTGAGGTACCCGATCTCGAGATTGGTGAGGAAGATGATGCCGAGGTGCACCGGGTGTATCCCGTAGGCCGTGGCGATCGGGATGATCAGGGGAACGACCACGATGATGGCCGAAAAAATGTCCATCATCATCCCGACCACGATCAGGAAGAGGTTCAGCAGGACCAGGAACGCCGCCTTCGAGGTGACGAACGACCGCACGAATTCGAACAACTTCATCGGTATCTGCTCGTCGATGAGGTAGTTGGTCAGCCCCATCGCGCAGCCCAGGATGATCAGGATCGCGCCCACCAGCAGGAGGCTCTCCCCCATGATCCGCGGTATGTCCTTCCGGAGCGTCAGGTCGCCGTAGACGAACACCTCGACGATGAGGACGTAGACGACCGTGACGGATGCCGCCTCGGTGGCGGTGAAATCCCCGCCGTAGATCCCGAAGAGGATGATGAACGGCAGCGGGACTTCCCATGCCGACCGGCGCAGCGCCCTGAGGGCGGCCGCGAAGGAAAAGGGTATCGTGCCGCTCCCGGCGTTTTTCCTGATGCTGTACGCCGACAGGAGAACAACGAGAAGAATCCCGGGGAGGATGCCGGCGACGAAAAGTTTGTCTATCGAAACATCCGGCACGCCGCCGCCGATCATCCGGGTGTTGGAGGCCACCATCCCGTAGAGGATCAGCGGCAGGCTCGGCGGGAAGAGCAGGCCCAGGCTTCCCGAGGTGGTGAGCAGCCCGAGCGAGAAGCGCTCGGAGTACCGCTGCTCGGTGAGGATCGGGTAGAGGAGGCCCCCGAGGGCGATGATCGTGACTCCGGAGGCGCCGGTGAAAGCGGTGAAGACGGCGCACGAAACAAGTGTGACCACAGCGACCCCGCCGGGGATCCACCCCAGGAGGGCCTGCGACAGCCCGATGAGACGCGAGGGGGTCCGGCTCTCGGCCAGCATGTAACCGGCGAACGTGAACAGGGGAATCGCCAGGAGCGTCGGCGCGTTGGCGATGCGGAAGAGTTCGACGATGATCGCCGAGGAGTCGATGCCGGCGAAATGGAACGCGGCAAGGGCGGCGGCCCCTATCACAGCGAAAAGCGGCGACCCAAGGAAGGCCAGCGCGAGCAGGAGGATCCCGGTCAGGACGGTCCCGGTCACGGGCGTTCCCCGGGACCTTCCGTCGCGTTTTTCCCGCCTTTCACCAGGTCGATGGCGGTCCCGGCGCTTCTGAAGAACAGGCGCAACGACATCAGGCCGAACCCGACCGGGAGGATCAGCTGGGCCCACCACGACGGAACATCGAAACCCGCTATCGCGAAGATCGTGTCGTGAAAGTCGATTTCGTTGGCGACGAATGTCCACGATGCCTCCGCCAGGAGCACGCAGACCACCGTGCTGAACAGGCCGGTGAGCACGGACACCGCGGAGGCCGCCCGCGCCGACAGGAAGCGCCCGACGAGGTCGATGCGGATATGTTTGTCGTACTGCGTGGCCAGCGAGGCGCCGATGAAGCCCAGCCAGAGGACCGAGAGTCGCAGGAAAGGATCGGCCCATACCAGGCCGACTGAAAAAAAGTTCCTCAGGACGACCTGGAAAAAGGAGAGGAGGATCATCACCGAGAAGAGGATCGTGAGGAATGCCCGCTCGGCCGCGAGCACTATCCGGTTGAGTTTATCCAGGAAGTTCACCGCGCGGAGTCCGCGGCGCTTCGCCTGTAGGACTCCAGTGCCGCTTCGAGCCGCCCGAGGAGGTCGGCGTCGTACAGTTTTCCCACGAGCATTCCGCGGGCCGCCCGGCCGGTGAGGGCGTAGCTCTCGGCCTCATCCTTCGAGGTGAGGGCGGTGAAGATGATGCCGTTCTTTCTGAGCGTCTCGAGGGCGTTACGGTTGTCGGCGCGGCTGAGTT
>DATEDB010000350.1:0-3133 GCA_035286625.1 Bacteroidota bacterium | reverse complement strand
TCGTCGTGAATTCCGCCGGGAATGAGGGCCCCGGCAACGGGACGGACAACACCCTCATCGCTCCGGCCGACGGCGACAGCGTCATCGCCGCCGGCGCGGTGACATCGACGGGCGCGCGTTCATATTTCAGCTCGGTGGGTCCGACAACCGACGTCCCGGCCCGGATCAAACCAGACGTCATGGCGATGGGATCGGGTGTGCGCGTCGCGAGTTACACGAATCCGGTCGCTTACCGCAACGCGGACGGCACATCGTTTTCGTGCCCCCTTTCGGCCGGCGTGGCCGCCCTGATCCTCTCGGCGAACCCGACGCTCGAACCGTTGCAGGTGCGCGAGGCGATGCGCAACACCGCGGACAATGCCGCCTCCCCCAACAACCTGTACGGGTGGGGCATCCTCAACGCCGACAGCGCACTGCGTTACTGGGGCATCGTGCCGATGGCGCGGCTTTCCGGGACGGTCTATCACGATCTGAACGGCAACGGTGTCCGCGACGGCGGGGAACCGGGTCTGGCCGGGAAAACGCTCTATCTTACCGGGCTCACAGGGCCGCCGACTGATTCCGTCATTTCGGACGTCGACGGGAATTTTCAATTCAACGGCGTCGCGATCGGAAGCCACACGGTCTCGACCGACCCGGACAGCGGCTGGACCCTCACCACGGCGCCGGACTCCCTCGCGTTTTCCCTCCTGCATCGCGACACCGTCGGCGGCGCCGCGCTCGGATTGTTCCGGCCGGGGGTCCTCCGCGGAACGGTCTATGACGACCTGAATACGAACGGCGTGCGGGACTCCGCCGAGTCGGGCCTGGCGGGATGGACCGTCCGGCTCTCGGGCGCGCCCCCGGATTCGGCGGTCTCCGACAGCGCGGGCGATTTCACACTGACGGGCATCGCCGCCGGATCGTACACTCTCAGCCAGGAGCAGCATCCGGGCTGGGTGCAGTCGCACCCCGTCTCCTACGGGATTTACCCGGTGACGGTCGCCAGCGGATTCGACTCCGGCTCTTTCGATTTCGGGAATTTTTACGCGTCGACGATGGCCTTCCCGGTGGGAGCCGGATGGAACCTGCTCTCCCTTCCTGTGATGATGACCAACCCGCAGGCCGATTCACTCTATCCCGGGGCGCTCTCCCCCGTGTTCATCTACTCGGGCGGATACCAGGCGATCGATACCATACCGAACGGAAGGGGCTACTGGGTAAAACTGGCGGGCGCGGGCAACGTCCTTCTCGCCGGCGGGGTCCGGACGCTCGATACGCTCCAACTCTCTGCGGGCTGGAACCTGATCGGGACACTCTCCGACCCGGTGCCGATCGCGTCGATTATCCGGGAACCCGACAGCCTCATCGCGTCGAATTATTACACGCACACCGCGAACTCATATCAGAAGGTCGGCGCGGACTCTTCCCTGCTGCCGCATCGCGGTTACTGGGTCAGGAGCACCGGGGACGGGCGGCTCATTCTTTCGACAACCGGCGCGGGGACGCAGGCCGGACACGACCGGATCTGGGTCGGGAAAACCGTTGTCGGGGGGGTGCAGTGTGACCCATCAGACACGTTCACTCCGCCCGACACCCGCGTCCTCCTGGACAGCGGGGGCGTCAAGGTGTACGATACGCGGCTGGAGTTCCTCGCGGTGTGCGCGGCGTGCACCTGTCCGGCCTATGCCGCGATCCATTACGCACTCATCCCGTCGGAGGACCTGGGAAAAGCGCGGCTTCTCGGGTTCGACCTGGATTCCCCGCCGTCGAAGTGATGTCCCGTCGATGCATCGGATTTTACGATGCGGGGCTTTTCCACGGCTCCCCCGGGGGGGGAATCCCGCTGAATCAGCCCTTTTCATGCATCAGTTGAAAATATTCCCGCCTGTTATTGTAAAAACCCCTATCTTCAAACCGAAAGGAGAAAACATCATGAAAGAGTGCCATTCGACAGTTGTTGTTCTTGCGGTCGCATCCCTCTCTGCTGTCGTCTCACTTACCGGGCGCGCCCCGGCGGGTGAGCCGCCCCAACAGATGATCGCCGCAGCCGGGTGAACGGCGGTGCGACCCGTGACAGAATTCACGAGAGAATCAGCTATGCAGCATATCCCACAACCATAGGATACCACAATGGAACAGCAAAAAGTCGACATGTTCATCATGACCTACTCCAAGTACTTCGAGGGGTTCCATATCGGCTCGATCCGTGAGCGCCTCCTGAAACTGGACGATTCGAAATTCGTGGAAGTGCAGGCGACCAACCTGAAGGATCCGACGATCACCCTGATTATTTCGATCGTCGGCGGTCATTTCGGGATCGACCGCTTCTTCATCGGGGATACGGGCCTGGGTATCGTAAAACTCCTCACCTGCGGCGGCCTCGGCATCTGGACGATCGTGGACTGGTTCCTGATCATGGGCCGGACGCGCGAGGTGAATATGACCCGGCTCCAGCAGGTGTTTTTCTGAGCCATGAAAGAAACGCAATCCCGGTGAAGATGAAACGCTCACATCTCCACATCTTTGTTCTCGTCTTCTGCCTCGCGGGGTACGGGTGGATCGCCTGGAATGAGTCGGCTGGCCCGGCGTTGCACTCCACGCCCACCCTCTGCCTTTTCAAGCAAATCACGGGAGTCCCCTGTCCCTCTTGCGGAGCCACGCGGTCCCTGGAACTCCTCCTGGCGGGGGATCCGGCCGGAAGTATCGGGGAAAATCCGGTCGGGATACTGCTGGGGCTCGCCCTCATTGTGTCCCCGGTCTGGATCATACTCGATACGATCCGGCGGCGTGAAAGTTTTTACCGGTTTTACGGGGCGACAGACCGCGTGTTCTCCGCACACCGGATGCTGGCGGTGGCGGGCGCCGCGCTGATTGCGGCCAACTGGTACTGGAATATCCTCAAGGGATTGTAGGATGTGGTCCCTCAGGAATTTTTCCTACCGGCCGGACGACTACGAATCTGAAAAAGCCTCCAACAGCTACCTGATGTCGGTCGTCGCCGTCATGGCCGGCTTACCTTTTCCGGTTGTAAACCTCCTGGCAACGGCGTTTTTCTACGCGGCCAACCGGCGGGCGAGGTATTTCGTTCGCTGGCACTGCATGCAGGCGCTTCTCTCTCAGGTGGCGATGCTGGCCATGAACGGGCCGGCGC
>DATEDB010000349.1:0-5430 GCA_035286625.1 Bacteroidota bacterium | reverse complement strand
CATCGATCAGCTCGAACGGTCCACGGGGAAGAAGGTCCGGCTGAACGTCGGCCAGGACCGGTCGCTCGTCGCCGGGTTCACGGTAAAGTACGAGGACACCGTCTGGGACGCCAGCGTGAAAAGACAGCTCGAACTCCTCGGGGACAGGCTGGCCGGCCGAGACTGAGCCGGACGCCCGAGCCGCGACGAATAATTACTTAACAGAGGATATCACAGATGGCAGAAGTCAGACCCGACGAAGTTTCGTCGATACTCAGAAAACAGCTTTCGGGCTTCGAAAAAGAAGTCGACGTGTACGACGTGGGGACGGTGCTCCAGGTCGGCGACGGGATCGCGAGGATCTACGGCCTCTCCCGCGTGATGGCCAGCGAACTGGTCGAATTTCCCAACGACGTCTTCGGCATGGTGCTCAACCTCGAGGAGGACAACGTCGGTTGCGTGCTCTTCGGTGAAAGCGCTCTCATCCGCGAGGGCGATACCGTCAAGCGCACCGGCCGCGTCGCGTCCATGCCGGTGGGAGAAGCGATGCTGGGGCGCGTCATCAACCCCCTCGGACTCCCGATAGATAACAGGGGACCGATCAAGACCGACAAGTTCCTGCCCCTCGAGCGGAAAGCGCTCGGCGTCATACAGAGGCAGGGAGTCAAGGAGCCCCTCCAGTCCGGCATCAAGGCCATCGACGGCATGATCCCGATCGGCCGCGGACAGCGCGAGCTGATCATCGGGGACAGACAGACCGGGAAAACGGCGATCGCCATCGACACGATCATCAACCAGAAACACACCCACACCCCGGATGCCAACAAAAGCGGGGTCAAACCGGTCTACTGCATCTACGTAGCCATCGGGCAGAAGGGCTCGACCATGGCGCAGGTCGTGGCCAAGCTCGAGGAGTCCGGCGCGATGGACTACACCACCATCATCTCGGCCACGGCCTCCGATCCCGCGCCGACCCAGTTCATCGCCCCGTACGCCGGGGCGACGCTCGGCGAATTTTTCAGGGACAGCGGCCGGCACGCCCTGGTGATCTACGACGATCTTTCGAAACACGCCCAGGCCTACCGCCAGGTGTCGCTCCTGTTGCGGCGGCCGCCGGGACGCGAGGCGTATCCCGGCGACGTGTTTTATCTCCATTCGCGATTGCTGGAACGCGCCTCAAAACTCAGCGAGGAGCTCGGCGGCGGGAGCCTGACGGCACTGCCGGTGATCGAGACGCAGGCGGGGGACGTCTCGGCCTACATCCCCACGAACGTCATTTCCATTACAGACGGCCAGATCTACCTCGAACCAGGTCTCTTCAATTCGGGCGTCAGGCCGGCCATCAACGTCGGTATCTCCGTCTCGAGGGTGGGCGGCAACGCGCAGATCAAGGCGATGAAAAAGGTGGCCGGAAGGCTTCGCCTCGAGCTGGCCCAGTACCGTGAGCTTGAGGCGTTCGCGAAGTTCGGGTCGGACCTGGACAAATCCACGCAGCAGCAGCTGCGGCGCGGTTCGCGCCTGGTGGAGCTCCTCAAGCAGGGGCAGTACGTGCCGATGCCGGTGGAAAAGCAGGTGGTGAGCATCTTCGCCGGCACCAACGGCTATCTCGACGATGTGCCCATCGAGCACGTCCAGAGGTTCGAAAGTGAACTTCTGGAAATGATGGACCTGAAGCACGCCGCACTCCTGGAAGAGATCGCGGTGAAGAAGGAACTCGGCGACGAGATCCAGAAACGGCTGCACTCGGTCGTCAAGGAATTCTCGGCGTCGTTCAAACGGAGCTGACAGGTGGCCACCCTCCGTGAAATCCGGCGCCGGATCACCGGCGTCGGGAACACACAGAAGATCACCAAGGCCATGAAGATGGTGGCCGCGGTAAAACTGCGCCGCGCGCAGGACGCCGTGGTGTCCGCCCGGCCCTATGCCAGGAAGCTGCGCGACCTCCTTCGCGGCCTCGCCGCGGTGGCGGACGTGACCGCCAACCCGCTCTTCGCCGAGAGGCCGCTGGAAAACGTCGCGGTGGTCGTGGTGAGCGCCGACCGCGGCCTCTGCGGGGCCTTCAACACGAACATCATCAAGGCGGGCGTCCAGCACATGCGGACCAATTTCGCGGGCCAGTTCGAGGCGGGCAGGGTGAAGGTCGTGTGCGTCGGAAAGAAGTCTTCGGACTTCCTGACGAAGAACGGTTACGCGATCGACGGGAAACATGTCGGCATTTTTTCGGGTCTGGGTTTCGACGGCGCGCGCCGGATCGCGACCGAACTCACCGACGGTTTCCTTGCCGGAAGATACGACCGGGTCGACGTGGTCTATAACGAGTTCAAATCCATCGTCCAGCAGAAGATCACAGTCGAACAACTCCTGCCCATCCCTGCGACGGACCTCACACCCTCCGGCGGCGCGCCCCAACCCGACGCGCCACGTGAAACCCCCAACTATATCTATGAACCCTCCGGCGAACATCTTCTCCGGGGTCTCGCCCCCAAACACCTCAATTTTCAGATCTGGAGGATACTCCTGGAGTCCACCGCCGCAGAGCAGGGCGCGCGGATGACCGCCATGGACAACGCCACGACCAACGCGTCGGACCTGATTCGGGACCTTCAACTATCGTATAACAAGGCCAGGCAGGCCTCCATCACCAAGGAGCTCCTCGAGATCGTCAGCGGGGCGGAAGCCCTCAGGAACGCCGGCTGAAAAAGCATTCCGAATCAACTGATTTCGACATAAAGTACCCGTTTGGTAGTTCCCTGTTTGGTGGTTCCCCCTGGCACCTGTTGACAACCTGCGACCGAAACACTAAATTCACGCTAACGCCGGACAGTACCTGATGCGGGTGATCGCCTGCACGGGGTGTTCATACCGATCGGGCTTTTCGCCCGGATTAATAATAAGCGCTTGCCTGAGAATTCCACGCTCCTTGTATCCATCCACATTCGAGGGAGAAGTATTTATGAAACGACGTGGTTTGGTTCCTGTTGAGCGAAGAGTCTCTTCGCTCTCGACAGCAATCGCGGTTATTGCGACGCTTCTCCAACCGGTTTTGGCGTCGTCGGGATTCGCCCAGTGGTCGATCGACCCCTTCGTCAATAACGCCATCTCGAGCGAAGCGGACGAGCAAACCTATCCCACCATTGCGAGCGACGGGGCAGGAGGTGCCATCATCACGTGGATTGACGGCCGTAGCGGCGATGATGACATCTACGCCCAGAGGATCGATGCCGCGGGCGTCGTGCAGTGGACGGCCGGCGGCGTTGTCATCTCGACCGCGGCGTACCAACAACGCTTTCCCACCATCGTGAGCGACGGAGCAGGCGGTGCCATCATTACCTGGCAGGACCTTCGCAGCGGCACGAGCTACGACATCTATGCCCAGAGGATCAACGGGGCGGGCGCGACGCAGTGGACGGCCGATGGCGTTGCCATCTCGACCGCGGCGAACGGTCAATACCTTCCCACCATCGTGAGCGACGGGGCGGGAGGTGCCATCGTCGCCTGGTATGACAGCCGCAGCGGCGCGAGCTACGACATCTATGCCCGGAGGATCAACGGGGCGGGCGCGACGCAGTGGACAGCCAATGGCGTCGCCATCTCGACCGCAGCGAACGATCAAGTCTATCCCACCATCGCAAGCGACGGGGCAGGCGGTGCCATCATCACATGGCAGGACTTGCGCAGCGGCACGAACTGGGACATCTACGCCCAGCGGGTCAATTCCGCGGGCGCGGTGCAGTGGACGGCAGGCGGCGTCGCCATCTCGACCGCAGCAAGGAGATGCCTCCGGCCCCGCCCGACGGGGAACTCTCGGGCCCCGGACGCCGGACCGGTACGGGCTTGAACAGAACTACCCCAATCCCTTCAATCCGACGACGGTGATCGGCTATCAGTTGCCGGAGGCGGGGAGGGTGACGCTGACGGTCTACAACGTGCTCGGGCAGGAGGTGGCGGTGCTTGTCGATGGGATGCAGGAAGCGGGGTACAGATCGGTGGAGTTCGACGCCTCGCGGTATGCGGGGATGAGCGGGGTGTATTACTATCGCCTCCGTGCGGGGGAATACACATTGACCAGGAAGCTGATGGTCATCAGATAGTATCAAATAACCTGAGGGCACGGTTCAGAGAATGAAGCCGCCTGATCTTGTCGGGCGGCTTTTCTATCCGGGACACTCCAAGGCCCGGATACGGGATAAATCCCCATAAAACACACATTTTTCTGAGGTTTTCGAATGCTGTCATAAAAAATGTCACGAGATGAAACTTTTTTCACATTATTGCGTTATATTCTTTAGATGTTCCAGAAATTCTCCTCTGGATGTTAGTGGAAGTGGATTAGGTGGATGAGAACGGGGGAAGGTGGTGTGCAAGCTGCCTTCCCCCTTATCATTATTGGCTTTTTGACGAGTATGGCATCAGCCATATTGGCGGCATTTCCAGTACCACCCCGCCATTCCACCCGTGTCAAAATCTTCTAAATGGCTCAATTTCGTCGCTATTTGTCAAATGATCCACCCGCGATGCCTTCATCCCACCTTGCTTCCGGTCTGATTTTTCCTTAAATTTAATCCACTTTTTTCATGAGCGCCAGGCCCCGGAACACGGTGCGGGGATGGCGTTTTTTTCTCGGTAACCAGGGAAAAACTACCCCGCCCGTCCTTTCATGTTCGAAGATCTGACTCAAAAACTCGAACTCGTCTTCAAGAAACTTCGCGGGCAGGGGAAGATCTCGGAGGGGAACATCTCCGAATCTCTGCGGGAAGTGCGGAGGGTGCTTCTCGACGCCGACGTCAATTACAGGGTCGTCAAGGATTTTATCGAGGGCGTCCGGCTGAAGGCGGTGGGGCAGGAAGTGCTCACGAGCCTCACGCCCGGCCAACTCATTATTAAAATTATCCACGACGAACTCGTTTCGTTGATGGGATCGGCCGCGGCCCCGCTGAAGGACGCGGCGATGCCCCCGACCGTGATCATGATCGCCGGATTGCAGGGCTCGGGGAAGACCACGTTTTCGGCGAAGCTGGCGGCGCATCTCAAATCGAAAGGCCGCTCGCCGATCCTCGTGGCCGCCGACGTGTACCGCCCGGCCGCCGTCGACCAGCTCGAAATGCTCGGTGCGCAGATCCGCGTGCCCGTCCACGCGGCCAGGGGAAGGGGCGCGATCGACATCGCCGTCGAGTCGATCGACCACGCCCGGAAGACGGCCCGCGACGTCGTCATCATCGACACGGCCGGACGACTCCACGTCGACGAGGAGATGATGAAAGAACTCGAGACGATCAAGGGTGAGGTGAACCCCCACGAAATCCTCTTTGTCGTCGACTCCATGGCCGGGCAGGACGCGGTGAACTCGGCGAAGGCCTTTCACGACCGGCTCGATTTCGACGGCATCGTCCTCACGAAGCTCGACGGCGACACAAGGGGCGGTGCGGCCCTCTCGATACGGGCCATTGTCAA
>DATEDB010000348.1:0-2691 GCA_035286625.1 Bacteroidota bacterium | reverse complement strand
CCGCCGAGGACGACCGCGAGCGAGTCGGCCGCCGCCGCGGCCCGGGTGTCGCCGGGGGCGAGCCCGAGATATCGCCTGTAGAAACCGAGGGCGCGGCGGGGGTATCCCCCGTCGGTGTATGTCCCGGCGAGGAACAGAAGCGCTTCTCCCAGGCCCGGATCATCGGCGAGGGCCGCCTCCGCTTCGTCGGATGATTCATCCGGGAGCTCGATGTCGCGGTAGATGCGCGCCATCCTGAGACGGAGCAAAGCCCGTTCCGGCGAGGGCGCGAGGCCCGCGACCAGCCTGCGCAGGTCCATGAGGGTATGGAAATTGCGGACAAGGCTGTTGGAACTGTCGATCGCACCCAGTCGCCCGAGGAACACGCGCGCCGTGGCGGTGTCTCCCATCTGGAAATTACAATGGAAGGCCCAGAGATGACCGACGAAAAACGAACTGTCCGGCATCATCCCCTCGGTAAGGAGATTCCGGGCCATCCGGTAGTACCCGTGGTCCCAGTACCGGCGGCCGAGGTCGTATATGTTGAACACACGCTCCTGTCCGGCCGGAAGGGCCCGGCCCGACCTCAACAGGCCCATCAGGTAGAGATGGTATCTCGCCGAATAGAGGTACGAGCCGACCTGGCGCATGCCCATAAGCCTCCTGAACTCATCGCGGGCCCGGACGGTGTCGCCGATGATTGCGGAGGCTACCATCGCCTGGTAGCTGATCTCCGGCCGCGTGGGGGCGATACCCGACGCGGCCTTCAGATCGTCGAGCGCTCCGGCGCAGTCTCCCTTCCTGATACGGACGCGGGCCCTGCGGAGGTAGTCCACCGCCCCGGCCCTGGAAGGCAGCTCCTCAGTCCGGATGTCTTCCCGCGTGAATGGGCGGGGAGTGACCTTCATGAGGTGCAGGTTACCCGAGGAGAACACCTCGTCGAATGAGAACCGCCGCGATTCCGCCATGTGAAATTCGTACACCCGAAAATCCCCCCACCGCACCGGGGCGAGCAGGTACACGACCCCATTCACGCGGAGCAGCCGGTCGAAGACCGTCTGCGTCACCCCGGGGTCGATTTCCAGGACCTTCCTGCCGCCGGCGACGAGCGCGAGCTCCTTCGCCGGGGTCCCGATCACCGTCCCCGAATCCGGCAGGCCATCGATGAGGATCTTCAGCCTCCCCCACGGCTGAGTGTAATAGTAGGGATATTCCTCATCGCGGGTGAGCCTCTCGCGCAGGGTGGCCGGGTCCGCGCGGTACTCCGTGTTCAGTTCGATGAGACCGGCGAGCGGGTGAAGGTTCGGCACCACGACCGCCAGCCCTGCCGCCAGCGCCGCCGCTGCGGCGACGTTCTTCCCCCCGCCCAGGGCCGCGACGCCGGCCAGGATCCCGTTCAGCCCGAAGAACACCGACAGCGGGAATACCGGCATGAGAAATCTCGTGTCGTGGACCGGATAGACCGCCGCCGCCCCGAGCAGGGCCAGCCAGGAAATCACGAGATACCGTCCACCCCGCCCGGCAGCGACACAGCGGATCATTCCCGCGGAGAGCCCCACGGCCGATAAGGCGACCACCGCCACCTGCAGGCCGTCGGAGAAACCGTATCCCTGCGGCAGCAGCGACCGGTCATCCGGGCCCGAGAGGGGGAAAAACGACATGCCCGCCGCCGCCGGCAGATACGAGGAAAGGTTCAGCGAAAGCCTGGCGTAAAGTTCCGCAAGGAACGGTCCGTCCGGATCGGTCAGGAAATGTTGGGAAACGAGTCCGGCATTCCCCCCCGGCGATCCGGGGGGCGCGCCGACGAGCGCGGCGTTCCGGAGATACCAACCCCCGAGCGCCAGGACGCCGGCGGCCAGCATGAGCAGGCCCCGTTTCCTCTCCCGCCCGAAAAGATACGCGCAGGCGAGCAGCCAGAAGAAGACACCCACCTCCCGGAGCAGGCCGAGACAGGCCGACGCACCGATCAGGATCCACCAGCCGGCGCGCCCGGGCGATACGCCCTTCTCCAGACCGGTGAGAATCAACAGGACGACAAGAACGAAGGCAATGAAGGGAACCTCGGACAGGGCTTCGGTGGAGTAGACGACATACAGCGGGTTGAAAGCGAGAATGGCGGCCCCTGCCAGCGCGGCGGCCCTCCCGAGCAACCGGTGGAGCCAGAAATAGAAAAGACAGAGGGCGGTCAACCCCCAGAGAAGTGTGACTATTTTCACCGGCTCGATGCTCAGCGGAAACGCCGCCTCCACCGGGGCGATCAACGCCGGGTAGAGCGGGGCGTGGAACACGAACGCCAGCCGATCGGGCTGGGTGTCGTCGAGGTATCCGTTCCCCAACGCTAGGGAGTTTCCCCAGATGACGTACCTGGGGCTGTCCGGCGTATAGAGGGAGAGATCATTGATCCGCAGGAACCCCGCGGCGAGATAGCACGCCGCGATCAGGAGGAAGACCCTCCCAGATCCTGAGAGCGCGTCGCGAAGCGGCGTCACGACCTGCCCGGGTCGCCGCCCGGCCGTCTCAGCGGACGGAAAACGGCGAGCACGATGATGGTGTAGTAGCTCAAAAGCGCGATCATCGGGACCCCCGAGAGGGCCGCAAGCCTGTGAATGAACAGTTTCCTGAATTCGACGAGGTCGTTCGAGCCCGACATGTCGAGGAGCCACATCCTGACGTCGAGGACCATCGTGTAGATTTCAACGGGGACGAACAGGA
>DATEDB010000347.1:0-4984 GCA_035286625.1 Bacteroidota bacterium | reverse complement strand
AGCCGGGTGGAGTCGACCCGTCCGAAACCGAGCGTCGAGTCGATCGGTATCCCGAGGGAATCCGCCCTCGCCCTGACCGAATCTTGAAAATGCCTGACAGAGTCGCGGGCGCGCTGGGAGAGTGTGTCGGTGGTGTCGGCCCCGGGGAAGGATAAGGGATCGAAGGGGGGCTGGGAAATTCCGCTCGTATCGATCTGCGAGGTTGCCGGTGACCAGGCCGCGGCCGACAGGGCGAACATTAAAATTATGAATGATACCGACCGCCGACGGAACGCCTGCCCGCGCGGTTCGTACCGGGACTGGACCAACCTTTTTACCGATTCTGTTTAACGTTTATCCGTATTGACGCTTCGCGGGACGCCGGGGTGTGGAAACTCCCCCAGCGAACGCCATGCCGTCATCAAAATGCTAACAAGAACCGATAGGGGCCGAATGAAGGTGTGAAATTATAGAGGATTTATGACCGTGTCCCAAAAATATTCTCTAAAAAATGTAGGGAAAAGGTGCCTGACATGCAATAGGGCTGTGATTCCGGGGGGAAAGGGATATTTCTTGTAAAAACGGTGTTTTGAGCGTATATTGACAACTCTTCATGAAAGCGCTCACATATATCCTCCGGGCCCACATCGCACCGTTCCTTTTTTCGTTCATCACGCTCATGTTCATATTTTTACTGCAGTTCCTGATGAAAGCGGTGGATTCCCTGGTGGGCAAGGGACTGAGCGCCGTGGTGATCGGCGAATTGATCGTCCTCAGCCTCTCCTGGATGGTGGTCCTGGCCATACCCGCATCCGTCCTGGTGGCGACGCTGATGGGGTTCGGCCGGCTGGCCTCGCAGAACGAGATCACCGCGCTCCGCGCCGGGGGCATGAGCCTCCCGCGGATGATGGTGACCGTCCTGGCCGCCGCCGCCGTGCTGAGCGTGCTCCTCGTCCAGTTCAACAACAGGGTCCTGCCCGAGGCGAACCACCGTTTCAAGGTCCTCATGATGGACATCAGGAGGATCAAGCCGACACTCTCGATCAACGCCGGGTTGTTCAATATGGACCTCAACGGCTACAGCATTCTCGCGAGGCGGACGTACGAATACACGAACGACCTCGGAGGGCTGACCATCTACGATTTCACGGATCCATCCACGAACGTCGTCATCACAGCCGAAAGCGGACGCGTCTCCTTCGCTCCCGATTACAGGCGCCTGATCATGGACCTCACCGACGGGGAGATACACCGGTTCAAGCCGAACTCTCCCGATGAGTACAGGAAGATCCGGTTCGCCCGCCACCGCATCGCCATGGACGCCGAGGGTTTCGATTTTGAACGGTCCGCGGAGAACGCGTTCTCGCGAAGCGACCGGGAACTGAGCGCGGACGCCATGCGCGACATCGTGGACAGTCTCCGCGGCGAGATCGGGGCGCTGCGCCCGGGCGCCGGCGGCGATCGAAACAACGTTCCGCCGGGGTTGTCGAGAAGGCCCGCCGGTCCCGGGACGGAGGGGCCGGTGGAACTGCGCGCCGTCCAGCTCGCCGCCCAGAGACTCCGGCTCCGGATCATCGATGCGGAGAACCGCTCCCAGACCATCGCCTCCCTGAACCAGCAGGTGAATTCGTACCTTGTGGAGATTCATAAAAAATACGCCATCCCCGCGGCGTGCATCGTGTTCGTCTTCATCGGCGTGCCCCTCGGCGTGATGGCGCGCAGGGGGACATTCGGCGTCGCGGCGACCCTCAGCCTGGGCTTCTTCCTCCTGTACTGGGCCTCCCTGATCGGCGGAGAGAAACTCGGCGACAGGGGGATCATGCCCCCCTGGCTGGGGATGTGGATGGCCAACATTTTCCTGGGGATCATCGGCATCGTCCTGACGGTGCGTCTCACGAAGGAAATCCCCGTCCTCACGATCTCACCCGACAGCGCGCTGGCGAGGCTGCTGGCGAAACTTCAGCCGGGCCGGCGATGAAAAAATTCGACCGGTACGCCCTCAGGCAGTTCGTCGTCACCGCGCTTTTTTCGCTCGCGGCATTCGTCGCCATTTTTCTGGTCATCGACCTCATGGAGAACCTCGACGATTTCCTCGACCGGTCGGCGCCGGCCGGCATCATCCTGACCTACTACGTCTATTTCATGCCGGAGATCATCAAGCTCATGCTCCCGGTGAGCGTGCTGCTCTCCGCCCTGTTCACCACAGGGCGGTTGTCGACGTACAACGAACTGACGGCCCTGAAATCCGGAGGCGTGAGCCTCCAGAGGTTCATGGCCCCGTTTGTTGTTTTCGCGATCCTGGTGAGCGCGTTCGCCATCTATTTCAACGGGTGGGTGGTACCGTATACGAACCAGAAGAAATTCCAGATCGCCCGGGTCTACTTCCACAAGTACCTCGAGAACGCTCCGAGGTCGAACATCTTTATCCAGGATTCCAGGTCCAGGATCCTTTCCATCGGGATATTCGACGAGACGCGCAGGACGGCGCTCAGGGTGAGCATCCAGGAGTTCGATCCCGGCGACCTCTCGGTGATGAAAGCCCGCTACGACGCGTTCGAGATGCGGTGGAACGTCGAGCGGGGGGACTGGACCCTCATCAACGGGACGGCGCGGTCTTTTACGGCCGGCGGCGAAATCGAGTCAAAATTCGCCGAAAAGAGGCTCGGGAGGATGAACTTTTCTCCCGACGATATAAGGAAAAAGCAGCAGAAGCCGGACGAGATGAATTACACCGAACTGGGTGAGTTCATCGCCGCTCAGAAACGGGCCGGACAGGACGTTTCCCGATGGCTGGTGGATTACTACGGAAGAATCGCCTTCCCGTTCGCGAACCTGATCGTGGTGATTTTCGGGATCCCCTTCTCGGCGATCAAACGAAGGAGCGGTCTGGGCATCGAGTTCGGGATCGCGCTGGCGATCTGTTTCCTGTACATGATCTTCCTCAAAGTCAGCCAGGCTTTCGGTTACAACGGCGACCTGGACCCCCTCCTCACCGCCTGGCTCGCAAACCTCATCTTCCTGGCAGGCGGCGCGGCGACGCTGGCTCTCGTCCCCAGGTAGTCCCCCTCCCCCCGGACCGTTCGCCCGGCGGGCCGGTTTCATCGGAAATCGCAACGTCAGAAATCGTACCGGAAGTCCGCGCTCGTCACCGCGACGAGTCCCTCCGGGCTTCTCCGGAGTTTCATCCGCACCTGGGCGTGCAGGGAATTGTTGAGTCTGGTGACGCTCCAGAACGCGTCGATGGCGCTCAGGACGTGGTTCACCACGGCGATGTTCACGAACGTTCCCGCGATATCGTACTGCCGGTTGGCCTCCGCCCTCATGTCAGAATAGATGTTGAACCGGTTGGAGGTGTTGCGGATCGGCACGTTGTTTTCGAGGTCCGGGTTCAGGTCCCCGGAATCGTCCCACCCCCTGCTGAACTGTTCGTACTTCCCGATGAGTTCGTAGTACTGCTGTTCGCCGTAGTACGGCAGCGTGTGCGTGTAGCCGTTGAGCCGGCCGCTGGCGATATCCCGCTCCATCTGGTTGAGCTCCGCCCAGTCGACGCAGCTGTACGGCGGATCGCACTGGGAATTATCGGGGTAGATCAGAGCCAGGTATTCGTCCGCCGGGATGGTCAGGTCCGGGTTGAGGAAACCGAGATGGGCTGCCGTCCAGTCGATATATCTCACCGCGCTCCAGTGTTCGTCCGCGTAACGCTTGTAGGCCTCGGTCTGGTCGTCCCCCTTTTTGTCGTACGAAAAGGCGAAGACCCACATCGTTGCCTCGGCCGCGAAGAACAGGGCTCCCTTCAGGTAGTCCCCCGAGTAGACCTCGCCTGTGCCCGGGACCGCGAGGGAAAGGGCGGCGGCGAGCCAGGGGGATTTTTCTCCCGGCAGAGGGGCGGAGGAGATGCCCCGGACCGCGAAGACCGGTTCGCCGACCGGGGCAAGCGGACCGGGGGAGACAGAACGAAAAAAGTCCACCCTCGCGTTTCCGGTGAAATGGCCGGCGGGTTTTTCCCCCGACCGGGAGACGGTCACCAACAACATGATGGCCGCCAGGATCTTTGTGTTCATGATGCGCACCTCTGATTTAGTCAAAATCAAAACCGAAAAGCACCCCGAAGTGGAATTGCCATTCACCGCCATAGGTCACCAGCTGGTCACGGCTCTGCACGTACCGCCGGAAGGTGTCGAAGCCGTAGGTCGCGTTGAAGAACACCCTCGTGGGGTAGGCGTAGAACGAGAACGATTCCAGGCGGAGTTCGAACCCCGCGTCCCGGCGAAACCGCTTTCCGGAAATTGCACCACCGCTCCATGCCGTCCCCGCGTCGACGTACACCGCGCCGTAGAGTTTGTCGAAATAGAACTGGAGAAACCTCAGGTCGATTTTTTCCCTGATCGGGAACCTGTACGTCAGATTCGCCTGGCCGAACTCATTGCCGCTGATCGAATAGAAGGGGTATCCCTTCATCCCGGAGAGCCCGCCGATGTAAAAATCGAAGAAATCGTCCACCGGCGGCCCGAAGATCGTCCCGCCCTTCACCGTCGCCACAAGTGTGTGACTCCAGCCCGGGAGCCGGCGGGAATCCCTCGCGCCCGCCTCGAACTTGTGGAAGTTGACGTCCTGGAACACGTGGACCAGTTCCCCCCGGTCGTTGACCTCGTCGGTGGGATCGAAATCGTTGAACTCGTAGTCGTAACGCATGCTGATCCTGCTCCCCACTGGGTTGATCTCCTGTGTGCGCGAGGGGGCGCTGAGATCGAGCTTCAGGTTCATGAAGAGATCGTTTCCCTTATAATAAAGAATCCCGGTGGATGGGACGAGGATCCGGGATTCCTGGAGGTAGAACTGTCCGATGTCTGCCGTGTAGCGACTGTGCCGGTAGCCGTACTCGGCATCGAGCTCCTCGGTGAACATTTTCTGCCTGAACACCGCGTCGAGCTCTATGAGGTTATACGAGATGTCCACGCCGATCGTATCGAGGGGCAACGCGATGGAGCCCTGTGACCGGCGGGAG
>DATEDB010000346.1:0-2150 GCA_035286625.1 Bacteroidota bacterium | reverse complement strand
GTTCGTCGGGGATGCCCTTCCCGTTGTCCGATATTTCGGCGACGAGACTGTCCCCGTCCACGGCCGTGCGGCACACGATGCGGCCGGAGCGCTCTTCCGGTCCTACCGCGCCGAACTTCTCGTCGACGGCATCGACCGCATTAATAAGAACGTTCACCAGCACCTGCTGGATCTGGTCGGACACCAGCGCCAGGCGCGGCAGGTTCGCCGCCGGGCGGTTTTCGATGTCGATCGCCTTCGCCTTTTTGGCGACGCTCACGATGGCGATGGCCTCCCTAAGGCAGGCGTTGACGTCGGTGAGCTGGATTTCATAGTTGGAGCGGCGCGAAAAATCCACGAGGTCGCGGATGATCCGCGAAATACGGTTTACCTGGTTCTTGATCAGTTCAAGTTTGTCGCGGATGAAAGTGTCATCGGAGGTTCGCTCGAGCACCTGCACCAGGGAGGAGATTGAGGTGAGCGGATTGCCCACCTCGTGTGCGATTCCGGCCGTCAGCAATCCCATGCTCTCCATTTTTTGCGCCTGGAGGAGGTGTTTCTCCAGGGATTTCTGTTCGGTGATGTCCCTGTGGATCCCGAAGTACCCGACGATGGTCCCCCCGCTGTCGAGAACCGGAGAAATCAGCAGTTGTGTGTGGAACGGATCGCCGTTCCGTCTTCGGTTTTCGACCTCGCCGGTCCACACCTTCCCGTTTTTGATCGTCTCCCACATTTTCATCCAGAAGATCGCCGGGTGCTTGCCGCTGGAAAACACATTTGGGTTTCTTCCGATAAGCTCGGCGCTCGAATATCCGCTCGACTTCTCGAAGGCGGGGTTGACGTAAATGATGCGGCCTTCGACGTCGGTGATTTCGAGCGGGTTCACTGTCTGGTGCGCGAGGTTCGAGAACCTCAGGAAATCCAGGTCACGCTTTTTCTCCTCCGAGACATCGCGGCCGGTGGCAAGAATCAGCATGGCGGTCTTCGTCCCCACCGCCGCCCCATCACCGGGGAACAGGGAAAACGACAGACGGAGGATCCTTCCCGCGCTCTCATCCCCCCGGATGGTGATATCCGCGCCGGCGGGCGCACCGCCGCAGACGCATGTCGCAAGGGCCGATTTCACTGCCCCGGCGGATTCCGGGGTGATGAAATCCAGAAGGGGTTTCCCGGTGAGCTTCACTGGATTCGCTGAAATTAACTTCGTGGCCGGGGAATTGGCGTGGAGAATGACTCCGTCCCTCCCGAGAACGAAACAGAGATAGGGCAGTGCCTCGAGCAGGTCGAAAGACATCGGACCATGAAGGCCCCGAGGAGTGGAGAAAATGTCCTTTTTTGCCCGTTTCAGGAGGATGGTCTCCCTTTTTGTGATGCCGAACCTCTAGGAAATAGTGGAAATTTATCAGGTATGAGAAAATATAGAATATTGGGAAGGCAAATCCAACCAGAGGTTGATTTCCAGATGAGAACTCCGTACCATGCCGGGGAGTACAATCCCGGGACAGGAGGCTGTCGCCGGCACCTTTCAATCGCACCGGAGCTACGGTTCGAACAATTCAAATTAAGGAGTGGCATCATGAAACTCTCGTCCTTTTTTTTCGCATTAATAATTTTGGGCTTCATCAGCGCGGCACCCGATCTGTCCGCCTCACCGCAGGACCAGGTTTACCGGACCGACGCCCGACTGGAAGCCTCCACGGGAATACCCAGGGCCCTGTATTTCCAGTCGAAGGGACCGTATAAAGGAACTCCCGAGGAAAAAGCCAGGGAGTATCTCCTCGAACAGGTGAAAACCCTCCGGCTCACGCCCGGCCTTCCGGACCTCACAACGGTGAACGTCGCGGAGTCCCCGATGGGGTACCACGTGACGTTTCAGCAGACCGTAAACGATCTGCCGGTGTACCGCTCTGATATCGTCGTGACCGTCAACCGCGGCGACAGGGTGGTGTTCACCGTCAACAACTACAAACCCAATCTGAAAATCGAATCCCCCAGGCCGAAATTTCAGGCGGCCGACGCCATCCAGTACGCGCGGACGTATCTCAAGGTGACGGGTAAACTCATCGGAGAGCAGAGCGCGACACTGATGGTGTACGCCGAAAACCCGAAGAAACCCCGCCTCGCATATCGCGTGATCGTCCCAACGGAAAAACCCCTCGGCGAGTGGGAGG
>DATEDB010000345.1:0-2553 GCA_035286625.1 Bacteroidota bacterium | reverse complement strand
TACGACGCCCCGCTGGACGAAGCCGGTCGGCCCACCCCGAAATATTACGCCCTCCGGAAGGTCATCCTTACCCACCTGAACGCCGGCGCGACGGTTCCCGATCCCCCGGCGCCCAATCCCGTCATCGAAATCCCCCCGTTTCCCCTGGAGGAGTCCGCCGGACTCTTCGACGCGCTGCCAGAACCGATTGTCTCCGAACGTACGCTTTCGATGGAAGAAACGGGGCAGGGTTCCGGGTACATACTCTATCGAACCACGATCCCCTCGCCCGCCGGCGGTGAACTCGTTATTGAACAGTTGCGTGACTACGGCATCGTCTTTGTGGACGGCCGGCGTGTGGGGGCGCTGGACCGGCGCCACAAGCGGAGGAACATCGCGATTCTCCCGGGCCGGCCGGGCCGCGTCCTCGATATCCTGGTGGAAAACGGCGGGAGGATAAACTACGGCCGCGCGATGACCGACAACCGGAAGGGGATCACCGGGGAGGTCCTCCTGGACGGCGAACCGCTTCACGGCTGGCGGATCTTCCCGCTCCCGGTGACCGATGTTTCGTCGCTGCTATTTTCGACGGAAACGGCAGGCGGACTCCCCTCTTTTCACAGGGGAAAGTTTTCGCTCGACCGGACCGGGGACGCATTCCTCGACATGAGCGGCTGGGAGAAGGGCTGCGTGTGGGTGAACGGCCATAACCTCGGAAGGTACTGGTACATCGGTCCGCAACAGACCCTCTACTGCCCGGGGGTCTGGCTGAAGGAGGGATCGAATGAGGTCGTTGTGCTTGAACTCGGTGAGCGGGCCTGGTCTTCGCTCCGGGGATTGAAGGACCCCGTTCTCGACGTGCTGCGCCCGGACAGGCTGGCCCCGCCGCCGCCGGTACGGGAAGCGGGACAGGTCGTCCCCGACCCGGCAGACCGGGTCACCGGCGGGATCTTTACGCCGGGGGATTCCAGCCAGGAATTGTCCTTCCCGGCTGTCACCGCGAGGTATCTGTGCCTGGAGTCCGTCTCGTCTCTCGCCGGCGACCCCTTTGCCTCCGCCGCTGAATTGTACCTGCTCGACACATCCCGGTGTAGGATCGACCGGAAAGGCTGGAAGATCGTATGGGTGGAGAGTGAGGAACTCGTGGCCGAGGACGGCCGGGCCGAAAACGCCATTGACGGGGACCCCGAAAGCATATGGCACACCCAGTGGGGTTCGGCCCGGCCCGGGCACCCGCACGCGCTGGTGGTGGACCTCGGGAAAAAGACAGCGGTCGCAGGGTTTGTGTACCTTTCGCGCCGCGGGAATGCGCCCGGTAAAATCAAGGAATTCAGCCTCTATCTCAGTGAAAAACCATTCGGTAAAAAATGATGCCACATAATCACATGGAAGCCTTCGGTTTCAGGTCGATATCCCGCGGAACCCACACCGCATCATTCTATTGTGTTGTCACGTGCCTGCTCTGGTGCGCATTCGCCTCCCGGGCAGCGGCGCAAGATCCGGTCCCCCCGGCCAGGCCCGCGGGGATAGTCGTCATCGGGATCGACGCGCTTTCCACAGAGGGATTGCAGATGGCCGCGACGCCCAACCTGGACACGCTGATCCGGCGCGGGGCCCTGTCGCTGCGCACCCGGGCGGTCATGCCCACGGTCAGCGCGCCGAACTGGGCTTCCATGCTCATGGGGGCCGGACCCGAGCAGCACGGCATCACGAAAAACGGGTGGACCCGCGCCACGGCCACCATTGAGCCCGCCGCTCGTGACGCCGACGGCTATTTTCCCTCGATCTTCCAGCTGGTGCGGAATCAGTCGCCCGGCGCAAAGACGGGGATGTTCTACGACTGGGACAAACTCGCGGACTTTTTCAATCCGAAGTATTTCGACGCGCACACGTATTCGGAAGACTACCATGAGTCTGTCAGGAGGGTGTCCGGATTTATCATCGGACAGAAACCGCTCCTTACGTTTCTCTATATAGGTCATGCCGACGATGTCGGCCACGAATCGGGACACGGGACGGAGAAGTACTGGAAGGCGGTCTCCGACCTGGACGCGGAGGTGGGCAGGCTCCTCTCCGATCTGAAAAAAGCCGGCATGTTCGACTCCCTCCTGTTTTTCGTCATCACCGACCACGGAGGCGTGGGTAACGGGCACGGAGGCGAGAGTATGGCGGAAATCGAGGTCCCCTGGATCGTCTCCGGCCCGGGGACGGTCCGAGACCGGCTCCTGGCGAAACCCAACAACAGCCTGAACACCGCTTCCACGATCGCCTGGGTACTCGGCCTGAAGCAACCCGACGCCTGGATCGGCCGGCCCGTCACCGAGGCCTTCGAGTCCACCCCGGGCGGCGCCTCGTATGTCGCCAGGCCACTCGTTTCCGTGCGGCCGGGCGTTTACTTCGAGTCGCAAAGGGTGACGATTTCGTCCAGGGACAGGGACGCCGCCATCAGGTACACGACCGACGGGTCGGAGCCCGGCATCGGGTCCCCGGTCTACCGCGATCCGATTGTCATCGATTCTCCCGCGGTGGTGAAAGCCGTCGCCGTCACCGGCCGCGGGATCAGTTCCGTCTCCG
>DATEDB010000344.1:0-4242 GCA_035286625.1 Bacteroidota bacterium | reverse complement strand
TCGAAGTCCACCCTGAGATAGACCAGCAGTCCCGCCGAGCCGACAAACTCCCTGTTCCCCCCGAACGTGAGCGTCCCGCCGCCAAGGGAGACGACGACCCGGTCCATCTTTCCCGTTTCGAGCAGGGCCGCCCGTTCGAGCGCGCGGAATGCCGCTTCCCCGTCCTCCGAAAAAATTTCCGACACGGTCTTCCCGGTACGTCGCTCGATCCCGTCGTCGAGGTCGATGCTGCGAAATCCGAGCAGGCGGGCGACGCGGGGCGCCACCGTCGACTTCCCGCAACCCATGAAGCCGGTGAGGTACAGCCGGTTGAGCCGTTCGGCCGACATGGGAATATCGGTTTACGGGAGGCGGTAGACGATGCCGGCCACGAGGTTCATCCCGTCGATCTGGATTCGTGACCTGAGGATTTCCTGGGGGAGCGGGACGGTCGTCTCGCGATAGACTGCCACCGCCGCGGAAAACCGCTGTGAGGTTTCGAGCTGGATATTCCTGAACTTCAACTCGGTGCGCAGGGCGAAGCGTCCGGCGAGACGCACTTCCAGGCCGCTCAGGACATGGATGCCGAAGTTGAGGGACCTGTCAAGCGTGCCCGCTTCCACGCCGGCGTAGCGGTAACGCCGTCCGCCCAGGTAGACCCCGCCGCCGCCGCCCATGTAAAAATCCAGCGATTCGCCGCCCACCGGGATCCTGAAATACCCGGTGAGTTCCACCGGGACGGCCGTGTACCCGTCCTCGATGGGAATGGTCCCGCCGGTATTGGGGACCGACGACGTCACGTTCCGGGAGATGAGCTCGGAACTCAACCCGATCCTGATACCGAGGGGGGGGACGTTTCCGCGGATGTCGGCGCCCAGGCTGAAGATTGTATTCATCGGGGAGAATGATCCGCGGAGAAAATCGTCCCGTGCGTTGGGATTGGGGAAGAGCTTCGAGGATGTTGTGAGCGTCCCGAACGCCGACACCGAAAGGTTGTACTCCCCGGCGCGGGTTTGCGGGCTGAAAACGAGCGTCAGGGCGCAGAGGAGTACCATGAAATTGATCCGCACCGTCCGAATCTCCCTGCGAGATGATCCTGGCGTCGCCGTGCGCGCCTACCGGTAAAACAGGTCCCTGTTGTCGACGATGGTAGCCGACTCTCTGAGTGACTGTGTCCACTCGGTGAAGTACCGGTCGCGCTTTGCCAGGAACAGTTCGTTCAGGATCGCCGGCCGCTGGGACCGGTAGGCGGTCGAATCGAAATCCGATTTCCCCAGGAGCTGGACGAGGAAAACCCCGCCGAGACCGGCGAGCGGTTTCGAGATCCGGCCGGGGGACAGGGCCTCGAGGGCGCCCGCGAAGGCGGGATCGCGTCCGGCGCGGCCGGCGGCGGCCGCAATTTTGATATCCCTGAGGTACTGGACCTGGGTGTCGGGGAAACGGGAGGCGATCGTACCGAGACTGTCCCCCGGTTTCATGTCCTTCATCGCGTCGGCGGCCATGGCGGTCAGGGCCGATATTTTTTTCTCCCGCTTCACGAGGGTTTCGATCGACGTCTTCACCTCGTCGAACGGCCTGACGCCCGCGTCCTTCGCCTCGGAGGTCATGCAGACGGCGTAGCCGCGAGTGACCGAGATCGGTTCGCTGATCTCGCCGGATTTTTTCTCGAAGGCGAACCTGTTGACCGCCGGGTGGGAACCGATGCCGGGGATGGAAGCTTCGCGTTCGAACGCCGGCGACTCGGTGATCGTCAGATTGTCCAGCTCCGCTTCCTTTTCGAAGCCGTTCTCGCGTGCGAAGTAGGCGAAATCCTGCGATTTTTGCTGGATATCGCTCTGCGTCTTCGGGCTCATCTCGACAGGCATGCGGATGTCCCGGATCTTCACCTCCCGCGAGTCGCGGCCGATCACATTTATAATGTGATACCCGAACTGTGTTTTCACGGGGCCGAGGATCTGCCCGGGTTTCGCCGCGAACACGGCGTCCTCGAACGGCTTGACCATCCGCCCCCTGCCGAACCAGCCGAGGTCGCCCCTGCGCGTGGAGGCTCCCGGTTCGTCGGAATATTTCACTGCCAGTTCACCGATGTCCTCACCGGCCTTCGCGCGCTTCAGGATGTCGCGGGCCTTCGCCAGCGCCGCCGCGCTGTCGGTTCCCTCGATCCTGACGAGCACGTGCCGGGCGTGGACCGCGGGGTTCTTGCCCCCCCGGAACTCTTCCACCCGGATGAGGTGATAGCCGTCCCGTTCCAGGAGGGGGCCGATGATGTCACCCGCCTTCGCGTCGAAGACGGCGTTTTCCTTTTCCGGCTCGAGCTCTCCGTGCACGTAGAACGCGTCGGTGGCCGGCAGCGCGGAATTGGCGGCCGCCAGTTCGTCGAAATCGGCCCCCTCTCTGGCGCGCTTCAGGATGTCTTCCAGTTCTTTTTTGACGTACGACGAATCCTCGGTTGAAGGTCCGAGTGTGAACCGGACATACTTGATTTTCCTGGTGGCCTCGACCCGGTAGTCCCGTATGTGCTCCTCGTAATAGGCGCGGAGATCGCTTTCGTTTGTGGTCACGGCGCTGTCGGGCACGAGGGCGTTCGGTTCGAGGTAGAAGTACGCGGCGGAATAATCGATGTTGTCATCACTGAATTTCCGGATCAGCTCCCCTTCGCTGACGGTGACGCCGGTTTCCACGACGCTTTTGAGTTTTTCCTGAAGCCGCTGTTCCCTGATCGCGGATTCGAGCCGGATCATGATCTGTTTGTTGCGCGGATCGCTGATGGCCGCATCGTACCCGGCGCGGTTGAACGTCCCCGTCGAGTCGGTGAACTGGGACCTCAGGAAGGGTGGGGGATTGCCGCCCTTGACCACGTCGACGATTTCCTGGTCGCTCACGCTCAGTTCCAAGCGCGCCACCTCACCGCTGTAGAGGTACTGGGTGACGAGGCTGCCCCACACCTGGTCCCGGATGAGTCCGATCTGTGTCTCGTTGGGATCGGTCCCGGTCTGCGCCCTCTGGTTATCGATGTTTTGCTGGACCGCGTCGGAGAACTCGCGGAAGGTGATCCCCTTGCCGTTGACGTACCCGATCATCTGGGATTCGGTTAAGCGGTCGGCGTTTTTCCGCCCGGTGATATCCATTCCCCAATCGAGGACGATGTAGACGACGAAGACTCCCGCGAAAAGCGCAAAAATCGTAGTCATTCTCTCGCGGATCTTTGTTAACAGAGGCATGGGAGAGGTATTCCTAAATAAAAGTCATGAGGGGACGAACCGGTCTGTAAATATAAACGAACCGCCCCTGAAAAGCAAAAAACCGTAATATTCCGCGTTTATGGACCACACCGACGAGTGGAATAAAAACCGCCGCGGCAGGAGGTACCGCGGCGGCGTGGGACTCTTCCCCGTGATGGAATGATTCCCGCTAATCCGCCATCTTTCAAACCATCCAACAGAGGAGGAGGAGTCTATTTTTGGTAACACGGGGATCCTTTGGGCGGTTCCATGGGGCGTTGTTTCTTCCTCCCGGGGAAGGTATATTGACGCAGCGTGTCCGGTCCCTGAGGCTGCCCGGCCGCTCCTCCACCCCGGAATCCCGAACATACCCCGCACGAGAGAGATGCATCGGACATTCTTTTCACATCTGAGTTGTTCGGTCTGCAGGAAATCGCACACCGGAGACCGGCTCCAGGGCGTCTGCACGGCGTGCGGCGCCGCACTCCTCGCAGTATACGATCTCGATGAGGCGAGGAAGTCCTTCCGGCGATCGGGCCTCGGGGGCCGCGAGGGAACAATGTGGCGGTACCGCGAACTCCTTCCGGTCGGGGACCCCTCGGCGATTGTGAGTCTCGGCGAGGGGTGGACACCACTGCTGCGGGCGCCGGTCACAGCCGGGAAAATGGGCGCCGACGATTTATATATAAAAGAGGAGGGCTGCAATCCGACCGGATCGTTCAAGGCCCGCGGGCTCTCCGTGGCCGTCTCGCGCGCGAAGGAACTCGGGGTGAGGGATGCCTGCCTGCCCTCGGCCGGGAACGCCGGGGGCGCGCTCGCGGCATACGCCGCGGCGGCGGGCATCGGGGCCCACGTCTTCGTCCCCGCGGACACACCGCGTGTGAACATCGACGAGGTGGGTTTCTACGGCGGCCAGATCACGCTCGTCGAGGGGGTGATCAGCGATGCCGCCCGGGTGATGAACGAGCGGAGGCGGGAAGCGGACTGGTTCGACATGTCCACGATGAAGGAACCCTACCGGCTGGAGGGGAAAAAAACGATG
>DATEDB010000343.1:0-10091 GCA_035286625.1 Bacteroidota bacterium | reverse complement strand
ATTCGGTGTCTCAAGAGGAGTGACGGCGATCTGGAGCTACTCTACTCGGATACTATAACGGAGCATATGTGGATTCCGTTTGCAAAGGTAAGCCACAATTCCTTGGAGGAGACCTGGAGATTTGCTACTGATCCATCGGTAGACGTCTGCGCGCGTGGTGCAGCCGTGTCGGGAGTCATTGCGATGCATCATTTTCATCCGGAACGGCGGGGAGATGCAGTAGCATTTGTGGAACGACTCCTGAGCCGGACCGACTGCTTTCCCGTTGACCACCTTGCGGGCATCTTGTGCGAGTGCGCCGATAGCAGGTTGACAGAACTGAAACAGAAGGCACGAGAGTTTGCTGCAACGATAAACGATGATGATGAACCATTCGTGATGGCGACCGGGGATGATGTACTTCGTGCTTTTCGGGAACGCCCGCAGAAGGACTTCCTCTCAGGCCGTGCGCACGATGTGTGTGGTGTGAACAGAAATTGGCAACGGTGGTCAGAGGCGCCGGAGAAAAGGAAGAGGCAACCGGTCACTCCCGATTGGTTTAAAGAACACAACGAACTTGTGGTAGAGGTGACAAAAGCGGCCTCTTCGCGGTTTAAAATCAATGATTTCCACGATGCTCCCAGTCCTGTGAAGGAACAGTACGAACTCGCATTGAGGCTTTCGAGGGTGATAATAACAAGTGAAAGGATGGAACATCTCGAAGAATACACCAACGCGCACGTCGCGGCTTGGCTGCTGGAATTGCCGTTCAAGCTCGCAGAGGCCGGCTTGGTGAGAGAAGCAACGGAAATGGGACGGGTGTGGGCAAATGTGACCGAGAGCGCGAACTTTCTTGGCGATCGTGCTGTCATTCTTGCCGAAGCTGCCTTGAAGGAAGAGGCTCACGAGCAATTTGATGAAGCTCTTCGTCTTCTCCCGGACGATGTCTGGATTCGAATCAAGGTTGGTGATGCCCACCGTGCTCTTGGAGAACTGGAAGAGGCGGAGACTTGCTACCGGCACGCCTTGACTATGTCCGCAGATGATTACGACCGGGCAGGTGTGCTTGAGCGTCTCATGCCTATGTTAGAGGAGCTCGGAAAAAGGGATGAGGCCAACGCGCTTGGAGCCGATGAGGATTTTCGAAAGAAAAAGCGGAATCTCTTTCGCTCGGGGAAAATTGTTCAAACCACGGGTGAACCGCCGAATCCGGGTTCCAAAATCGGCCGAAATGACCCCCGTCCTTGTGGCAGCGGTAAGAAGTACAAAAAATGCCATGGCCGTTGAGTCACATACATTGAAAACCGGACTCTGGTCCTCCCCGGTGGAACGAATTCAAAATGAACCAGGAAGTTATTGAGTAGGCCTCGAAGAAAAGCTTTCGTTGAGTGGCAGTATAAGTAGCGGGGTAGGGATATAAAAAGGGCCTGAATAATCTCCAGAGCCCAAAATTGTAGCGGGGGCACGCTGCAGTGTGCACCTACAGACCTACAATCAAATCTACAATTTATTAAAATCTTGGATATTTAAGAGCATCCTGCTCGATTGATTCTCAGCTTTTTGCGCAGTACATTATCGTATCGGGGACGCAATATGCTTCACACCCCCTTCAGCCATGATCGCCACTCTTCGCCGGAGGTCGATTATGAAAACCATCCTTCTCCTGACCTCTCTCCTGCTGTCTGCGGGTTCGGCAGACGCCCAGAAACGCTACCTCATCTCCCCCACAAACGAGGTTCATGAGCTTCAGCCCGGACAGAGCGCCCTATCCATGGTCAGGAAACTCAACGGCGCCGGTCCGGCGACATCATCATCCGTCTGCTCGGACAAAGCGACGTTCGGCTACACCACCACGGCATTTCCTGTTACTCAGGTCTATAAAACCTACGCGAAAGACATCATCGGTCAGTGGTTCGTCGCCAAAGCGAGCGGTACCATCGACACGCTCTTCTGGTATATGCCCGGCGAGATCAGTACGTATGACTCGACGCTCTATTTCCGCATTCACGAGTCCTACATCGGTCCGGACTTCGGCCCCGGGATAAGACCCGGAGCGTATGATCCTCCCTGCCAGAGCTGGGGTTACTGGATAAATACGAACGACATGACCCAGGGGGTGGCCGCTTTCATTGAAGAGGCGACCGATACGCATTGGATTTCGACGACCAGCGGTTCCGTTCCCTCGAGCCCGCCCTTCGTTCCCGAAATCTGGGGATGGGGCGGGATTGCACTCAAAGTCCACCCCGGGGTGAATGACTTCGACCTCGGACTTCTGGGCGCACCGGTGGTGAATGACGGGGATAAGTTCTTCGTGTCACTGAGGACCAATTTTCAGCCCTCCGGTGGACCCCAACACCCCCCACCCTGGTGGATGGAACCGTCCACGGAGTTCGCCCTCTCCGGATTTCGCGTCTCAACGGCCGACGAAGACTATCCCTCGAGAAGCTGGAAATTCAACGAGCACGATCGAAACATCTATGACGGAGCGTACCCCTTCTGCGATGGCGTCCCGGCAGAAAGTCTGAAACCGGGCTGGATCGCGCGGGGAGGCATGGGCCCCGATTCCACCGACGTCCTCGTCTATAATATGTGGTACAGCATGACGGTGACATCGAACCTCCCGCCGACAATCGAATATCAGGACAGGCTCCCGACGACGTTCGACACGGCGGCTCGCCCTGTGCAAGCGCTCATCACCGACTGTAATCCTGTGCAGTGGGAGGCCGGCGTCCAGTCGGCGGTCATACGGTACACGGTCAACGGCTCGGAACGACCCGACGTCCTGATGACCGATCTCGGCGGCGACGTGTGGGAGGGGACGATTCCGGGTCAGTCACCGGGGAGCGTCGTGGGCTACAGGATCGTCGCGACCGACGCGGACGACGCAGCATCGTCCGGCCCGCCTGTTTCCTATGGAGTCATTCCATTCGGAAACGAATGGTACGGCATCGACACCGGATTCGCCTGCACGATGCGGGACATTCGGAATACCGGAACGACCGTTCCCAATTCCAGTTTCTTCATCCCCTCAACGGCCAATCCCGAGGGCTCCCCAACCAACGACGGAACCGCCGGACCGTTTGATCTTGGATCGGCCTATATCATCTTTGGCGACACCTTCAGGTACGCATGGATCGGCGTGGATGGGGCGATCGGCCTGGGCAAGACTCCCACCGACACTCTCGGGATCACCGATTTCGGGGGCAACCATCCGAAGATCATCCCCCCTCTTGACACAATGACGCTCTTCGATCTTCCGGGCACCTATATCTCCCCGTTCTGGGCCGACCGGGTCCTGGAGGATTCCGCCGGGAGTTACGGGAGGATCGTCTACGGCAACGACGGGGATTCATGCCTCTTCATCGTGGAGTGGGATTCTCTCGCCGTCGCAGGACCTGACACGTCGTACGCGGATGTTTCGAGATTTCGGGTGATCTTGAACCGCTGCGCCGGGTCGGTGGAATTTCAATATGACGATGTGGGTGCTTACGGACTGGATTCGGCGAACATCTCGGGCCTGCAGGCAGACCCGGGCGGGTTATCAGGACCCGATCCCGGTTGGGTGGTCCTGAACGTCTTTGGCTCTCCGACGGAGACACGGCCGCGAAACGATTGGTGCGTGAAATATTCCCCCACAGTCGGAAGGGTGGTTGAGAGCGGGTGGAACATGGTGGCAGTCTCCCTCGCGCCGGGCGACGGTGACTACTCCCGAACCACCCTCTTCCCCGAGGCCACGTCCAGAGTTATCTGGTGCTGGCCATATTATGGTTTTTGCCCGGATACGCTCGTACCCGGGAAGGGATACTGGATGAAATTCCCGGTGACCGGCAAGATGGGCCGCTCGCCGGGCACCTTTTTCTGGAGCCTGAGCGTACCGGTCCAGGACAAGTGGAACATGGTCGGAGGTCCGTCGGGGTTTGTGGATGTGGAAACCATCATTCCCAACGGCACATCGATGTCCACGCCGTTCTGGGGATATGGACCATCCGGATATTCCATCGCCACAACTCTCCAACCCGGTCATGGCTACTGGGTCAAGGCGAACGGCGCCGGAATGCTCGGGATGACATCCTCAGCGTCGGCTCCGAAATCGACCGGACCGTCGTCGGGCGATCCCGTTTTCGGATCTGCCGGCAGGATCGGTGTCACCGACGCCGCGGGACGCTCTCAGACACTATACTTGTGTGAAGAGAGCCGGGCCATCGGGGATCCGGGATATTTCGAGTTGCCCCCCGAGCCGCCCCCCGGAATTTTCGACGTTCGTTTCACTTCCCAGAGAATACTGGAAACGTTTTCCCGTGTACCTGTTCCCGGCGCCCGGTATGAATATCCGATCATCCTCCGGAGTGCGGTGTACCCGGTCATGATCCGATGGGACCTGTCGGACATCGCCGGCCGGGACCTCAAGTTCACACTTGGGAGTGGGATCAGTGAAAATCCGCTCCGGCAGGTCATGGAGGGCACGGGGTCGGTCACGATCCGTGAGAAGAGCACTCAGACCTTCGTTATTACCGTGACAGGGTTGACCGGCCGGCCCGATATCTTTTCACTCAACCAGAACTATCCGAACCCCTTCAACAGTTCGACCGTGATCACCTTCTCCCTGCCGAAAGGCGGCCCCGTGAAATTGACTGTCTTCGATATCCTCGGAAGGGAGGTTGCGAGATTGGTCGACGAGGAGAGAGAGCCGGGCGTTCAGACCGTCTCCTTCGACGCCTCCGGCCTGTCCAGCGGAATTTATACATATCGGATCACCGCCGGGACCGACTCACGGGCGAAGAAGATGTTGTTGTTGAGGTAAAATCCGGTGGCAGGAAACAACAATCCCCGCCGGGGTGCGCCCGGCGGGGATCTCAATTTTGTCCTGCCCCCTTTAAACCGGTCCAATTTGTATCTTAGTAACTCTCAAGTTGGTACATGAACCGGGGGCAGGTCATCCGTTCATGGACAGTCCGGAGGGACCAGAAACGGAAACCCCCACCTGCGCCCCTTAACCGGCACACAGCGGGGATTCCATGAGGATCATCGCAAAGGGGATCGGCAGTGGCCGACCCGGTCAGGCCGGTTACTCGATGATCGACTCCACTTCCGTCGATACCGGGACGGCTTTCGGAGTCCGTTTCCCCTTCTGATTTTTCCGCTTGTAGGTCTTCTCGACCGGGGGTGAATGGTCCGCCGGGTTCTCCTCGACGTCCGGGTAGGTGAAGATCTCGTACTTGTAATTCCGGAGGATGATATTCTTCCCGGCCCTGCCGATAACATACTGCGGCAGGATCGGAATCTTTCCGCCGCCGCCGGGCGCGTCGATCACGTAGGACGGGATCGCGAGGCCCGATGTATGCCCGCGCAGCTTGTCCATGATCTCCAGTCCCTTACTGACCGGCGTGCGGAAATAGTTGGTCCCGCGGGTGATGTCCGCCTGGTACAGGTAGTACGGCCTGACCCGCATCGCGAGGAGTTTTCTGACGAGTTCGAGCATGACGTCAGCGTCGTCGTTCACGCCCTTCATCAGCACCGCCTGGTTTCCGACCGGGATGCCGGCGTCGGCCAGCATCTCGCACGCCCGTTTCGCCTCGGGGGTGCACTCCCAGGGGTGGTTGAAATGCGTGTTGACATAGATCGGATGATATTTTTTGAGCATCCTGCAGAGTTTCGGGGTGACGCGCTGGGGCAGGACGCAGGGCATCTTGGTCCCCAGACGGATGATCTCAACGTGCGGGATCTCCCTCAGGCCTTTGAGCACCCTTTCCAGCAGAAAATCGGTCAGCATCAGCGGGTCCCCGCCGGAGAGGATGATGTCCCTGACTTCGGGTTTCCCGGCGATGTAATCGATGCCGTCCTGGATGTACTTCATGTTGATCTTGGTGGAGTCGCCCACCTTGCGCTTCCTCGTGCAGAACCGGCAGTACATCGAGCATTGGCTGGTCGTCAAAAAAAGAACGCGGTCCGGGTACCTGTGCACTATGCTCGGCACCGGGCTGTGGGAATCCTCCGCGAGGGGATCCTCCATCAGTCCGTCGTCATCAAGCTCCCTCGCGTCCGGGATGCATTGCAGCCAGATGGGATCCCCGGGGGCGCGTATGAGGCTCAGGTAATACGGATTGATGCGCGTGTGAAAAAGCGAGTTGAGTTTTTCCGCGAGCTCGGGCTTGAAATCGAAGCGTGCGACAAGGTCCTTGCCGCTGTCGACGCTCTGCCGGAGCATTTCCTGCCACAGTTCCATGCAGTACTATCCTTATTCTGTTTATGAAAAATATTTTCCGTAGACCACCAGGTCGTCCCCCTTCTCGTAATAATTCCTGATGCGAGCCATCTCGCAGTAGGAGTTCCGGACGTAAAACCGGTTCGTGCCGTCGTACGACGGTTTCGACGAGGTTTCCGCGATGATTAGCCGTCCGCCCCTGCCCTGCACCAGGTCCTCGGCGTGTCGCAGGAGCGTTTTCCCGATGTCCATGCCCCGGTGGACGGGGGAGACCGCGATCCAGTAGAGGTCCCAGGTTCCCGCGGTCATCGGTGTCGGTCCGACGCAATAATACCCCGCCACTTCGCCCCGGTCCCCCTCCGCCGTCCGGATGATGTAATCCTTCTGGGCGGGGTTACCCAGGGCCGAGTCGATGAGTTCGAGCGCCACCCCGATCTCGGCCTCCGAAAAAACGCCGGTGGCCCGCAGGATCGCCTCCAGCGGCCCCCTGTCCCGGGCCTCGAGCGGTCGGAGGGCGATCAGGACGTCCGTTCCAGCACGCATTCCAGTATCTTCCCGATGAGCTGGTCGAATGTGTATCCCTGGGCCCTGGCCGCTCTCGCGAAACCCGCGTCGTCCGACAGGTCGGGGTTGGGGTTGACCTCGAGTATATAGGGCACGTTGCCCGCGTTCATCCTGAAATCCACCCTCGCGTAATCGCGGCATCCCACCGCCCTGTAGGCGTCCAAGGCCATCTCCCGGACGCGGGAGGCCACGTCCTCGGGCAGGATCGCCGGACAGACCCCCTTGGTGTGTTCGTACTCGTCCGACCCCTTCAGCCATTTTGCGTTGTAACTGATGATTTTGGGATACTGTTTCGGCAGGGTCGACATATCGATCTCCGAAATGGGGAAAATCACCGGTTTCTTATTCCCCAGGATCCCCACGTTGAGCTCGCGGCCGTCGATGTATTCCTCCACAAGTGCGGGCTGGTCGTATTCCTCGTAGATATGACGGATCCTCCTGCGAAGTTCCGCCGCGGACATGACGATCGATTTCGTCTCGATCCCGATGCTGGCGTCCTCGTGCGCCGGCTTGACGATCAGCGGAAAGGTGAGCGCGGGATCGAGGGAATACTTCACCGGGTTTTCGATGAGCTGGTATCCCGGGGTGCTGAGCCCGCGGAAGAGGAGGAGTTCCTTCACCTTCACCTTGTTGAGCGCCGTCCCCAGCACCAGGGGTTCCGAACCCGTATAGGGGATTTCCATGAGTTCGAAAATTCCGACGGCGTGCATCTCGTGTATCGACTTGTTCCCGACGCTCTCGACCAGGTTGAAGATCACATCCGGCTTCGTTTCGTCCAGGAACTTCACGAAACGCACGATGTCCGCGTTGACGTTGAAAATCGACGCCCGGTACCCCTGCGCCTGAAGGGCGCGGGAGATGTCTTCCATTTCGGCCAGGACGCCGACCTCCGAGAGATCCACCATCGTCTCCTGCGGTGTATTTTTCCCTCCCCGCCCCCCGACCTGGAGGGTGCCGTTCTCGGTGATGTACTGGCGCCTGATACCCCACCCGCTGGAAGGCTCGTTATACACCACGCACACATGGGGCTTTTTGGTCATGAGGTGTCCTTAGATGACTGTGGAGACGGGAACGGGCCGGTCCGCCAGTCCGTGGCGGATCGCCGCGAAACCAAGGGCCGACCGGATCAGCTCATTATAAGGAATACCGGCGGCCCGCGCGGCCTTGGGCAGGCATGAATTGTCCGCCGGGTTCGGAAGAATGCCCGGCAGGGGGTTGACTTCGATGATATTGGGACGGCCGGCCGCGTCGAGCCTGACGTCGATCCTGCTCCAGTCGCGGCAACGCAGTATCCGGTAGGCCCGTTCGCAGACGGCGGCCATTTCATCGGCCAGGGCGGGATCGAGCCGCGCCGGGCACTCGTAAATGTCCAGGGGATCGTCGATCGTATCCCAGAGCCATTTGGCTTCGTAGGAGTAGATGGGGTTGACTCCCTCCGGCAGCGAGCTGAAATTGATCTCGACGACCGGAAGGACACGGAGATCCGGCCCGTTTCCGATGATGCCGACTGTGAATTCGCGTCCGGGGAGGTATTCTTCAACGATGGCGGGCTGGCCATACCCGTACAGGATTTTTTCCACGGCTCCTTCAAGCGCGGTCCCGGTCCGGGCCAGCGACGCGTCGAAAATGCCCTTGCTCGACCCCTCGTGCACGGGCTTCACCATCACGGGCAGCGCGGTGTGGATATTGCGCACATCTTCCATCGACTCCACAAGATGGAATTTCGGGGTGGGGATGCGGTGGTGGGCCAGCACCTCTTTTGTCCTGGACTTGTCCAGGCAGAGCGCGAGCGTGAGCGGATCCGACCCGGAATAGGGGATTCCGAGCATATCCAGCATGGCTGGCACCTGCGCCTCGCGCGAGACGCCGTTGAGTCCCTCGGCGATGTTGAAGACGATATCGGGCCTCAGCCGCCGGATGCTGTCATAGAAATTTTCGTCGGCCTCGACGGGCGTGACGTCATGGATCTCGGCGAGCGCAGAACACACGGCCTCGATGGTCATGGGCTCGTCCCATTCTGCATAACGGTCGTCCGAAGTTCTTAGAGGGAGAGATTGGTTGTCGAAAGATTCCGGGATGGGTGCCGCCGCATCGTTGGCGGCCGGAGGCTCAGCGAATTCGTGTGTGACTGGATTTTGAACAGTGTCTTCCTTCTTCTGATTGTACGCGAGCGCTACGTGGAGCGGCCGGATTCGTGAAGGAAGATCTAACAAGTAACTCGTGAATTCCCCTCGAGCTGTTGAACAAGAACGCACGCTGGAAACACGCGCGTCATCAATTGACACGTAAATATAATCATTTTAAAATGTTTGTCAAGGGAAAAATGCACTTTTGGAGTTCATCGGAGGGTGAGCGACGCGAAGGAACGGTCCCGGACGCAGAGAGAGGGCGGAGGAGACGCCCGGTCAACCGCTCTGGGTGAGCGGCAACAACTCTCTGATCTCTCTCCCGATATGTTCGCGCAACGCCCGGTGCTCCGGCAGACGAAGATGAGGATCCTCATCGACGATCCGGCGCGCTTCCGACCTTGCGAGGTCGAGAAGATCGCTGTCCTCCATCAGGTCGGCGAGCCGCAGGCCGGGAACGCCGCTTTGACGCGTGCCTAAAATTTCCCCCGGACCCCTCATTTTCAGGTCATTTTCAGCGATTTGGAACCCGTCGTTGGTCTCCCTCATGATCAGGAGGCGCCGTACGGCGAGAAGAGATTCGTCGGATGCCATATCCCCCGGGAGCGCAGTCGCGGCGGACGAGAACCTGGCTTTCATCCAGTCGGGCGCCATCAGGATGGCGTACGACTGGTCGCTCCCTCTCCCCACGCGGCCCCTGAGCTGGTGGAGCTGTGACAGGCCGAAGCGTTCGGCGTGCTCCACGACCATGACCGTCGCGTTGGGAACGTCGATGCCGACCTCGATCACCGTCGTTGAGACGAGGATCCGCGTATCACCCTCCTTGAAGGACGCCATCACCCGGTCGCGCTCCTCCGGCGGCATCCGTCCATGCACCAGACCGGTAGAAATTTCCGGAAAGATGTCGCGCCGGAGCTGTTCGTACGATTCGGTCGCCGCCCTGAGGTCCAGTTTCTCCGACTCCTCCACGAGGGGATAGACGATATAGACCTGTCTCCCCTCCCTCAACTGGTCGCCGAGGAATTTATAGAGGGCCGCCCGCTCTTTCCCGAACCTGATCGACGTCCGGACGCTCTTCCTGCCGGGGGGCAGCCCTCTGATGACGGAAACGTCGAGGTCGCCGTAGAGCGTCATCGAGAGGCTCCGCGGTATCGGGGTGGCGGTCATCACCAGCAGATCCGGACACGGCTCCGCCTTATTCCCCTCCCCGGCCCCCTTCT
>DATEDB010000342.1:0-3921 GCA_035286625.1 Bacteroidota bacterium | reverse complement strand
AGAACCAGAGATCCTGGACCGCTAGACGATGGGGGCAGTACCTTCCGTATCCGGAAGGGCCCCAATTCTACGAACGGCCGCCGGAGGGGGTCAACCCCTCAACAGAGGGACTCCACGCGGTGTCTTGGAGTGTTTGGGGGCATGCTCACGAGGGGGCCGAGGAAACATGCAGGAAAAGCTGAGCACGCAGTCCATCCAGGGGTGGCTCAAGAACCACCCGGGTTGGAGCCGGAAGTCGAATGCGCTGACGAAGGAGTACAGGTTTACCTCCTTCCGCGACTCCATCGTGTTCGTGAACCGCATCGCCGGCCTGGCCGACGTCGCCGACCACCATCCGGACATCGACATCCGCTGGAACAGGGTCACGCTGACGCTCTCGACCCACAGCGCCGGCGGGCTGACCGAAAAGGACTTCGCCCTTGCCGCGAAGATCGACGCCCTCTGAAGAAGGGGACAGGCGCCGCCGCACCTGCGGCCGGAATCCGACAACACGCAACCGGGAATAGCATGATCACACGGGAAGAGGTACTCGACATCTTCAAAAAGACGGGAGCGCTCCTGGAGGGACATTTCGTCCTGACCGGCGGCCTCCACAGCCCGCATTATTTCCAGTGCGCGAAGGTGCTCCAGTACCCGGAATTCGCCGGAGTGCTCTGCGCTCAGATCGTCACACAGTACGAGGGCCGCTCGCCCGATGCCGTGATCGCCCCCGCCCTGGGGGGCATCGTGGTGGGGCAGGAGGTGGGCAGACAGATGAACCTCAGGACGATGTTCACCGAGCGGAAGGACGGTTCGATGCAGTTGCGCCGGGGGTTTTCGATCGGGCCGGGGGAGAAGGTGCTCGTCTGCGAGGACGTGGTCACCACCGGCGGATCGGTGACCGAGGTGCTCGGGATCGTCCGGGACATGGGCGGGGTGGTGGCGGGGATCGGGGCGATCGTGGACCGCAGCGGAGGAAAGTCGGGGCTGGAGGATTTTTTCGCGCCGCTGGTGCTGGACGTCCTGGCCTACAGGCCGGAGGCGTGCCCCCTCTGCGCCGGGGGCGTGCCCGCCGAAAAACCGGGAAGCAGGGCGCCGAAGTGAAGCTGAAACTCCTCAGGCGGCGGGCGGTGTATGAAGGACGCGTGTTCGATATCATCGTCGACGACGTGGAGTATCCCTCGGGCAACCCGTCCGTGCGCGAGGTCGCCCGCCACGCCGGGGGCGCGGTGGTCGTGCCCGTAAGGGACGACGGCCGGCTGGTTATGATCAGGCAGCACCGGTACCCGCTCGACGAAGTGATCTGGGAACTCCCGGCCGGCAAGCTCGACAGGGGGGAGGAACCGCTGGCGTGTGCCAGGCGCGAACTCGCCGAAGAGACCGGGCACGTCGCGTCCGAATGGACGCTGTTGAATTCGATCTACACCACGCCGGGTTTCTGCGACGAGGTCCTGCACATCTACCTCGCCCGGGGCATCTCCAGGTCCCCCGCGGGAAGAGCGCCGGAAGAAGGCGAGGAGTCGATGACGGTGCATGAAATCCCCATGGACGAGGCCGTCGCGATGATCTCGAGGATGGAAATCCGGGACGGGAAATCGATCTGCGGGATCCTCCAGGCCGCGCCGCTCGTGAAGACGGCCCCCACGGGGGGAGGGGGTGAAAGACTGTACCGCACGTCGATGGAGAAGTGCGTCCGGCCGGGGTGCGCCGGACGTCCGGTGGAGCTGTCACATTACGAACGGAACAACTGGGCCACCTCCGAGATGCAGTGCAACACGTGCCGGACACGCTTTACGGTGAAACTTGAGATTTGATTTTTCGATCGCTTTTTTTATCTTCATCCCGGTTTTCAACACACTCGGATATCATCGATGCCGGTCATCACGCTCCTGAACGAGGGAAAAACCATCGAAGCGCCCGCCGGCGCGAACCTGAGAAAAACGCTTCTTCAGAACGGCGTTTCGCCCTACAGGGGTCTTGATAAAGTCCTGAACTGTCTGGGCAACGGGTTGTGCGGCACCTGCCGGGTCGAGGTGGTCGACGGCAGGGGCGTGTCGCCGATGACCCCCCTCGAGGAATCCGCGCTGGTCGGATTCTTCCCCCTGTACGGGAGGCAGATCCCGAAAAATGTCCGGCTCGCCTGCAGGGCCACCCTCACCGGAGACGTCTCGGTCCGGACACGCCCCGTGATATCCATCGACTGGAAACTCACCAGAGAACGCATGATCCTGAGCGCCATCTGGACGTTTTTCGGCCTGGCGCTGACGTTCGTCATGGTACGGTTACTGATCGAGATCGCGACAGGACGATAGAATTGTGGCCCGATACATCCTCCGACTTCTTTACACTCCGCGCTTCCCACCCGCTGGGGTAATCACCCCATAATCAGAAAAAGAGTTTTTTTTTGCCTCCAGGGTGAGATTCCTCTTGACATATCTCGCAAATTTTAATACAATAATCGTATAAATTAACGCGACCTCCCTTGCGCCCTCCCGGCGCAACCCGTCCGGACACCGTGTCCCGCATTCAACACGCAATCAATGTCATTCTAAATGAAAGAGAAACACGTAAAAGGGGACGGGACCCTCCCTGCCTCCGCCGGAGCCGGCACCCACCCCGCTTGTAATGAGCGCAACGAACAGCGTCTGCGTTCGCTCGACCTGCACGACGAGACCGGTCAGATACTGACGGCCCTGCTGATAAACCTCCGGCATCTGGGGAGGCTCTCCGCCGGCGCGCAGTTACAGGACACGATCCGGGATACGCAGAACCTGGTGGAAATGCTTTTCCACTCCATCAGATCCTACCTCAACGGGCCGGCGAGTCCGCCGGGCCGGGCATCCGCCCCCGATCCGGAAATACTCCCAGCCCTGCGGCGGCTCACCGGCGACTTCTCACGCAGGACGGGAATCGAGGTGACGCTCGAGGCGGGGTGCGACCCCGAACGGATGACGAAAGAACACAAGGCTGTCATTTACCGCGTCGTGCAGGAAAGTCTGACGAACGTCTTCAAACATTCGGCGGCATCCCGTGTCGCCATCCGCTGCGCCCGGACCGGGGAAAAAATCCGCCTCGAAATCGAAGACGACGGCCTCACTCCGCAAGGCCTCACCCCGCACGGCGTCGTCCGGACCGGGGCCGCCCGCACCGGTGGCCGGTGGGGCGGTCGGAACGGGACAGGAGACGGGACGGGAAACGGGATAAGAGGCATGCGCGAGCGGATACGCCTGATCGGGGGGGATTTCACCGCCCGCCTCCTCACCGGACGCGGAATGTCGATCGTCGTGGAATTGCCCTACAACATCTCCTGATTCTCCTGAATTTCCGGACACAACAACGGAGGAACGCACATGATTTCGATCCTGCTGGCTGACGATCACACGATCGTGCGCAAGGGGTTCCGGTTGCTGCTGGAACATGAGCCGGATTTTCACATCCTGGGAGAGGCGGCCAACGGCCGGGAGGCCGTGGAAATGGCCCTGAAACTCAAACCCGCCGTCGTCCTGATGGACATCATGATGCCCGAGCTGAACGGCTTCCAGGCCACCCAGCGGCTGCGCCTGATGGACGACACCATACGAGTCCTCATCCTCTCGATGTACTCGAGCCAGGACCACGTCCACCAGGTCATCCAATCGGGGGCCTCGGGGTACCTGCTGAAACAGTGCGCGCCGAGGGACCTCGTTGTGGCGGTGAAGGAAGTGGCCGGCGGAAAAACCTACTTCACCCCGGCGGTGTCCCGGCAGGTGCTCGATTTCAAACGGCAGTACCACGCCGAGAAAGGGTCGATCCTGACGACGCGCGAGTTCGAGGTCCTGCAGCTGGTGTCGGAGGGGAAAACCAACAAGGAAATAGGGGGAAGCCTCTTCATCAGCGTGAAGACGGTGGAGAAGCACAGGCAGAGGCTGATGGACAAACTGGGGATCCACGACGTGGCGGGGC
>DATEDB010000341.1:0-3157 GCA_035286625.1 Bacteroidota bacterium | reverse complement strand
GAGGAGGTACGCGCACTGGTAGAGGGGACCGTAATCCCCTTTGAACGACCGCCGGACCTCGGCCGTGGCGTTGTCCCTTTCATGGCCGACCCTGTCCACCAGGTAATCGATGCACTCCTGCGGGGTCATCTTTTCGAGATGGAAACTCAGGGAGAAGATGATCCGCGCCGAGCGGTGCATCCGCCAGAACAGCATCCCGACCCTGTCTCCGGGCGAGCGGGAGAAGTCCATGTCCCAGAGGAACAGCTCCCAGTAGAGCGCCCAGCCTTCCGTCCAGAAAGGCGTACCGAAGTGCCACCTGTACGGACGGTACCGCGAGCTCATGAACCCCTGCAGGTGATGCCCGGGGATGAGTTCGTGGTGCACGGTCGCCCTCGCGAAATGGATGTTGTTTCCCCGCATGCTCATCATCTTCTGCTCGTGGCTCATCCCGTCGGTGGGATACGACACCCGGATGACTTCCCCCCCGAGGAAAAATGGGGACACCTGCTGTTGTTCGGGGCTGAGCATTTCCATCCTCCAGGTCTCTTTCGCCAGGGCGGGGATGGTCAGCAGATCCCGTTGCCCGATGAACTCCACCGCCTCTCGCGCGAGCTCGGCGATCAGCTCCGGTTGTTTCCCCGGTTCGACGTGGTCCGTCTTGACCTTCTCCAGAGCCTTTTTCCAGTCGTCCCCGAAACCCATCTCGCGCGACGCCTTCAGCATTTCATTCTCGCACCAGGCCATCTCCTTCTTCGCGATCGCGATCAGCTCCTCGGGCATGTAGGGAATCATCTCGTATTTCAGCTCCGTCATCAGGGCCTCGCGTCCGATGGGGTCGCCGATGATGGTGGTGTTGTCGCCCGCGCCGATCCCCACCAGTTTTTCACGCACGAAATTCCCGTAGCGCTCCAGCGCCGAATCAAGCGCGCCGTACGGCGCCTCCGCCCACCAGGAAAAATCCGGGTCGTACCCGTCGTAGTACGCGAACCACCGTTTCATCAGCTGCCGGATCTCCCCGATCGCGAGGAAGGCCCGGTTTGCCACGGTCTTTTTCACGGCCGGCGTACGCCCCGCGCCCCTCCCGCCCGCGGCGGTGACGAGCGAATCGAATTTCGCCATCGTGATCTCGACCGTTTTTTTCACGTCGTTCAGGGCCCCGGCCGCTTCTTCCGGATCTACCGGGACAAGGAGCCGCCGGTTGTCCACCAGAGTGATGAGTCCCCGCGCGAACGGGACGACTGGTGACATTTCGTCGAACCTGGCGCTGTCGATGACAAGCTGGGCGAGTTCATGACCGAGGGTGTTCCGGAAGAGGACGGCGTCCACCTTTTCTTCCAGCGAAAGACCGGGGAACGGAACAGAGTCCAGAACCCCGAGCCAGGTCCGGTAAAACGACCGGAAGCGATCGCGTCTGAGCGGGGAGAGCGTGGTCGGGTAAAACCTGTCCAGGCTGCCGGCGTCCTCCGCGTACCGCCTGATCATCGCCGCGACACGGCCGCCCGACAGGTCGAAATCGTCGATGGAGATCGACCTCGCGTCGGCCACCGGCTGCCGTACGGCGGCCGCCTGGCGCGAATCCGCCGGGGAAGACCAGAGCAGGGCGGTGAGGAGGAGGGCCGGAAAAGCCGTGAACCGTCGGGCTCCGGCCCCGGTCACGATCCCTGAGAAGATGACGGATGCATTCAAGAATTCTGCGTGTTTGGTGGACCAGTGAACCGGCGAATTGCGCACCGGGAAAGACGGTGTCGGGGCCGGCCGCGCCTCCCCGCTTCAAGGGGGGGCGACGGGCGTCAGTTCAGCGTTTCCCGCCGGATGAGAATGATCCTGCGCGCCTCGGTGGTGATCAGCCGGTTGCCGAATTCGATGCAGAGTCCGATGGCCGCCATGAGGTCCACCTTGATGATGCTCCCCCCCCACGTGCAACCGGCGACGGTGGTTCTCATCGGTGACTTTCCGCGGCGGTCGAACCATCCCCCCGATACGGTGCAGAACCCGCCCTGTCCGACGGCGATCGTGTAGACGGAGTTACGCGTCTTGACAAGGAGCCGGTCTCCCGATTTCACGTCGGCGCGCCGGACCTTCGGGGTGCGTTCGGCCGCAACAATCATGGCCTGGAGGGAGTATCCCTCAGGAGTCATGCGAGATCCTCCCTGCCGGCCGGTGACCGGGTCAGGTCCCGGCGCGTCATCATGAAAACGTGCACCTCGCGTTGATCGGCGTATAAACCCATACGTGAAAAGTAGAAAGAAAATCCTGCACAATCAATATCCCCCCATTTTTCTCCAGTGGATTTTTTTGCTTATATTGGGTTTTCCCATTATCTTTTCACGATTTCCACGGCGGAGTAGCTCAGTTGGTTAGAGCAACGGAATCATAATCCGTGTGTCGGGGGTTCGACTCCCTCCTCCGCTACGCCGTACCCGTTTCCATTCAGGCCGCCGGGGGGCGGCCTGGACTGGAAGTCTTGTTCACTCAATCCCGATCGCCTCCCCGCCTCCGCCCACCGCGCGGCGGGCGATGGCCGACCGACCGCAGCATGGAACCGACCGACCTCGAAAAATCGTTCACCGAATTTGTCCATCGCCACAACCTCGTTTCACCCACTGACGAAGTCATCGTGGCCGTCAGCGGGGGCGTGGACTCGATGGTCCTTCTCCGGTTGTTCCACGCGGTCCGGACCCGGCTCGAATGCCGTCTCGGGGTTGCTCACGTGAACCACGGTCTGCGCGGCGCGGAATCCGATGCCGACGAGCGGTTCGTCCGCGACGCGTCCGGGAACCTCGGCCTCCCCTTCCACCTCCACCGCTGCGACCCTCCCGCACCGGGAGACGGGGCCGGATCGGCCCAGGAACACGCACGATCGGAAAGGTACGGTTTTTTCTCGCGGCTCAGGGAAGGCCGGCGCGACGTCAGAATCGCCACCGGGCATCACCGCGACGATAACGCGGAGACGGTCCTGTTCAATTTCCTGAGGGGCGCGGGGGTTCAGGGTCTCTCCGGGATCCCGGTCCTCCACGACGACGGGGGGGTCATCCGGCCGCTCCTCTTCGCCCGCCGTAACGATATCGACGCGTACGCGTCCGCGCGGCGGATCGGTTTCAGGGAAGATTCCTCCAACCGGGGAATGAAATACACGCGGAACATTCTGCGGAGCGAGATCATGCCGCGGATCGCG
>DATEDB010000340.1:0-2300 GCA_035286625.1 Bacteroidota bacterium | reverse complement strand
ACATCATACTGAAATTCGGGGAGAGCGTGCCCGCTTTTTTCAGGCAGCGCATCTCCGGGTACGTCGCGGACAAGCCGCTCCGCAAGCTCCTGATGGTCCCCGCCCTCGGTACGCTCCGCGCCTCAATGAAGAGCATGGACTACGAAGAATACGGCGGGGTTCCTCTGCTCGGCGTCAGGGGGGTGTCGATCATCGGGCACGGCAAATCCACACCGAAGGCTATCATGAACATGATCCTCAGGGCGAAGGAAATGGTTGAGAAGAATATTAACGGCCGGATTGAACAGACAATGGCCCCGGCGCGATGACGGCCCCCGCCGGAAAAATACGCGCCGCGGTGACCGCCGTCGGCCACTATCTCCCGGACAAGATACTGTCCAACGCCGAGCTCGAGAAAATGGTCGACACCACGGACGACTGGATCAGAACGCGCACGGGGATCCGTGAACGACGTATCCTCGAACACGGGGCCACCTCGGATCTCGGCGCGGGGGCGCTCAGGGCATTGCTGAAAAACCGCGGCATCGGCGCCGAGGAGCTGGACATGATCATCGTCGCGACGGTCACGCCCGATATGTTCTTCCCATCGACGTCGTGCGTCATCCAGGAGAAGACCGGCGCGAAAAACGCGTGGGGATTCGACCTCTCGGCCGCCTGCTCGGGATTCCTCTATGCCCTCGTCGTCGGGGCGAAGTTCGTGGAAACCGGAACGGCGAAAAAAGTGGCGGTCGTGGGCGCCGATAAAATGAGTTCCATCACCGACTACACGGATCGCAACACCTGCATCCTCTTCGGCGACGCGGGCGCGGCGCTTCTGCTGGAACCCACGCACACAGAGACGGGCATCATCGACCAGGCGTTGTACTGCGACGGGTCCGGCGGGCCGTATCTGTACATGAGCGGCGGCGGCAGCCTGCATCCGCCCACCCACGAAACGGTCGACAAGGGGATGCACACGCTCTACCAGGACGGGAAGGCGGTGTTCAAGGTGGCGGTGATCGGCATGGCCGACGTGTCCGCCGAGATCGTGGCGCGGAACGGCCTGACCGGGGCGGACGTCGACTACCTCGTCCCGCACCAGGCGAACCTCCGGATCATCGACGCCTGCCGCGAACGGATGGGACTGGATCCCTCGAAGGTGATGATCAACATCGACAGGTACGGCAATACCACCGCCGCCACGATACCCCTCTGTCTTTCGGAGTGGTGGGAGGCCGGACGGCTCGAGAAGGGGCACAACCTCGTCCTCTCCAGCTTCGGGGCGGGGTACACCTGGGGGGCGATACTGCTGAAGTGGTCGATGGAGAAGCCGGCGAAGCGGCCGTGAATGGCGCGGCGACACCGGAACCCGGTGTGAAAACCGCCTTCCTCTTCCCCGGCCAGGGATCGCAGTACGTCGGTATGGGCGCCGACCTGTACGCGGCCGGCGGCGTGGCCGCCGAGATGTTCGAGCGGGCGGACGAGATCATCGGGGCGCCCCTGAGCCGGATCTGCTTCGAGGGGCCGGCCGACGAACTCACACAGACCAGGAACACGCAGCCCGCGATCTTCCTTCACAGCGTCATCCTCTCCCGGCTCATCGGCCCCGGCGGGGTCGCCGCCGTGGCGGGGCATTCTCTCGGAGAATATTCGGCCCTCGTGCACGCCGGCGCGTTCGGATTCGAGGAAGGGCTCAAACTGGTCCGTCTGCGGGGCGAACTGATGCAGGCCGCCGGGGAGGCGAACCCGGGCACGATGGCAGCGGTCGTGGGGCTGGAGAGAGACCTCCTGGAAGCCGTCTGCCGGGAAGCCTCGTTCGCCGGGGTGGTGCAGTGCGCAAACTTCAACTCGCCGGGACAGATTGTCATCAGCGGATCGCTGGCCGGCGTGAGGAAGGCGGTGGAAATCGCGAGGGGAAAGGGGGCCAGGCTCGCAAGAGAGCTCACCGTGAGCGGGGCCTTTCATTCCCCTCTGATGGAAAGCGCCCGTGCCGGGCTGGAATCGGCCCTCGAAGGCGCCGCAATAAACAACGTTTCCGTGCCGGTTTACGCCAATGTGACGGCCAGGCCGGAGGAAATTGCCCGGAAAATTCGTACATTGCTCGGTGCCCAGCTCACGAGCGCGGTTTTATGGGATTCGACCGTGAAAAATATGATAGACGACGGAATACGCCGGTTTATCGAGGTCGGACCCGGAAAAGTGCTCCAGGGTCTGGTCCGGAAAATCGACGCCACGGTGGATGTGCTGGGGATCGAAACGATGGCTGACCTCGGGAAGGTCGCGGGGGGGGTCGGGAAGTGAAGATCGACCTCACCGGGAAG
>DATEDB010000339.1:0-7693 GCA_035286625.1 Bacteroidota bacterium | reverse complement strand
CTTCTCTCCCGCCGCCCGCCGCCGCATCTCATGCACCAGCGTGCAGATGAGCCGCGCCCCGGACATTCCCAACGGATGCCCCAGGGCGATCGCCCCACCGTTCACATTCGTGATATCTTCGCTTAACCCCAGCTCTTTCATCACCGCCAGCGACTGCACCGCAAACGCCTCGTTCAGTTCGACGAGGTCCATCTGGCCGATGGTCAGGCCGGCCTTCCGGAGAGCCATTTCCGAGGCCGGGATCGGTCCGAGTCCCATGTACCGCGGGTCGACGCCGGCAACCCCGGTGGAAACGATCCTCGCGATCGGATCGGCTTTCAACGACCGGAGAACATCCTCCCCGACGACCAGGAGCGCGGCCGCTCCGTCGTTCAGGGATGAGGAATTTCCGGCGGTCACCGTCCCGTTTTTTTTAAAAACGGGAGGGAGGGCCGCGAGTTTTTCCGGCGAGGTGTCGGGCCGCGGGCCCTCGTCCGATCCGACCGTCAGCGCGGGGCCTTTTTTCCGGGCGATCTCCACCGGAAGGATCTCTTCGGCGAATCGTTCTTTCGCCGCGACTGCCCGGGCATGGCTTTCCGCAGCGTAGGCGTCCTGCGCCGCGCGCGGAACGGAGAATTTCACGGCGATATTCTCGGCGGTTTCACCCATGGACTCGAGGGGAATGCGCTGCTCCATGCGGGGGTTCGGGTATCTCCAGCCGAGGGCCGTATCGTACGCGGTCAGGTTGCCGAAGCCGCCGCTCCGGTTCTTGGGCACGGAATAGGGCGCACGGCTCATACTCTCCACGCCGCCTGCGAGGACCGCCTTACAGTCGCCGGACCAGATGGCGCGGGCGGCGAAATTGACGGCGTCGAGGCTTGAGCCGCAGAGACGGTTCACCGTGGTGGCCGGCACCGAATCCGGCAGACCGGCCAGCAGGACGGCCATGCGACCGACGTTCCGGTTGTCCTCTCCCGCCTGGTTCGCGCACCCCCAGAGGACATCGTCGATCGCGGCGGGGTCGATCCCGGACCGTTCGACGACGGTGCGTATGACGAGGGCGCTCATGTCGTCGGGCCGCACTTCCGAGAGCGCGCCGCCATATCTCCCGACGGGTGTGCGCTTCGCTTCCACGATATACGCTTCCTGGCGTGTCATCTGAACGACCATAATAACAGAATCTTCATCGAAAAACAATCAGGGTATGCGGTGGAAGACGCACGGGCGGGGTACCGGCGGGAGTGACCGCCGCGGGGAACCGGCACGGGTGTTACCTGTCGGGGGAGGGACCCGACGCGGTCCGGGTCCGTTTTGTATAGCAGAAGTAGCGCAGGCTCAGAACGGGAACGGAGGGGTGGTCGGTTTCAATCACGAGGTCCCCCCTGATGATCCCGGGCGCGGACGGCCTGATGCTGCACAAAAGGCTCGCCTCGCCGCCGGGCGGGAGGAGGTTCGTGGAGAGTTCCGTCGTCAGTTCGGGGGGGGATGACGAGACGCGGGTGATCCTGACCGGTATCCCGGACCTGTTCCGGATGTTCAACACCGTGTTCGTCTGCGAATCGGGTTCTGTGTAGAGGACAAGGTGGTCCTGGTCCAGTTCGAGGATCCGGTTGATCTCCGCGGTGAAAGTGATGTGGGGATTGGGCTCCTTCGGATCGTTCGTGTGCATGGAAACAACCTTCTCCACCCCGCCCGAGAATTTGGCGGGGTCGAACGTGATCCTGAGAACCCCGCTCCCACCGGGGGGGATGTCGCTGTTCGAGAGAAGCATTCCGGTGCAGCCGCACGATCCGGACACGTCCCTGATCCTGAGGGTGTCGTCGCCGGCATTCCTGATCGTCAGCTCCCTGAAGACGGGAACAAGTGTGAACAGTTCCCCGAAATCGAACGATTTTCCACCGCTGATCTCAAATGCGGGCTGTCCCGCGGCGGCGGCGGCCGCGATGACGGTCAGGAAAAATATTCGGCGCAGCATGCGTCGGAGTGGAAGATGGTTATTTTTTGCTGATAAAGGCGAAGACGCCGATGTCGAACTCGGATTGTTTCTTATGGTCGGTCGTGATCGCGATCTTTCCGTTCATCGTCCCGGACTTCGTCGGGGCGATGGTGACCTGCATCTGGGTTTCCTCGCCCGGCATGAGTTTGTTCTTCATCAGCGTGGTTTTAATCGAAGGGACATCGACCTTCACCGAGAGGATGTTGACAGCCTCGCTTTGCGATGGATTTTTGATCGTAACGGTCTGCGTGTAGGAGGAATCCACCTTCGAGTTATTGAACGAAATCACCTTCGGCATGATGTCGAGCACGCTCATCACGTCGGCAGAGAAGGTGATCGTCAGTTTCGGGTTCGCCGGGTCGTTCGACATCACGTAGACCTGTTTGCTCCGGTGGCCGTTCTGCCCCGCCGTATTGAACGAAATCGACAGTTTCCCGGTGTCGTTGGGGGCCAGCACTTTTTCCGACATCAGCGTCGCGGTACAGCCGCATTGCGCTTTGACGTCGGAGATCGTCAGCGTATCGGTCCCCACGTTCTTGATGACGGCGATCTTCTGCACGATTTCCCCGCCGTAGACGCTCCCCATATCGATGGTGTTCCCGGTGACGACTTCGATTTTGGGTTGCGAAACTCCGACGCCGGTGGCGATCAGGGTGCCGAAAAACAGGCATAAATAACGGGTTTTCATTACCGTACTCCTTGATGAATTTTCAACGCGTGAGGGGGTCTACTATAATAATGAAAATATTGATTATTTCAATGACGCCACGGCTGTTTTGAGGAAGACCATCTGCCTTAACAGTGGGGCGGCGCGGTATCGTTCCTCCCCGGTTTCACTCCTGAGCGCGTCAAGTACGGCGATGACCTGCCCTATCCCCGCACGGGCGGCCCATTCCAGGGGTCCGCGGGGATAATTCGTGCCCAGTTTCATGGCGGTATCGATGTCCCGGGGGGAGGCGATCTCTTCGGTGAGGGCGAAACAGGCTTCGTTGATGATCATGCAGAGGATCCTCGGCATGACCAGGCCGACCCTGTCCTGCACCACCGACAGCTCCTTCCCGAGGAGGCTGAAGAAGTCCCTGATCTTTCCGGGGATCTCCTTTCCGGATTCCGGGGGAAGGGCGATCTCGGCCAGCGGACCTTCCATCAGCGTGGGGAAGGCGCCGTAACCGGCGAGCCGTTTTGGATGTCGTAACCATGTCCCTTGGGCGGCGGCCGGCACGGTCACCGACGATGAGATGATCGGGACGCCGGCCGGGAGGGCGCGGTCGAGCCGCACAAGGTTTTTTTTCTTGACGCCGGGATCGGTGTTCGTCAGCTCCACGGCGGCGATGACACGTTTCGGCACCGTGGCAGATATTCTGAATTCACGGAATTCACGTGTGAAAGATATTTTTGCCCCGCCCGGCGCGGGGTGACAGACCACGTCCAGATTGGCCGCCAGGCAGACCCCGCCGAATTCCCGCACGAGGTCCGCTTCGCCGGTGAGGAATACGGTCCGTTTGAGTGCGCGCGCGGATGTCATTCGGATCCCGCCCTCCTGGCGGACATAAAGATGTTCCGTTCGGGATCCAGCACGACCGAGTCCACCCGCGCGGAGAGGGTCCGGGTGAACGCCTGATCCCGGAGCGAATCGATGACCGGGAAGGTCTCGGTCGCGCCGCCGGCGAAGACGCGGACATTGAACGGCAGCCGGTAGGTCCGGCCTCCGGCCTGCTCCTGCCGGACCGTCAGCCGGAGCCCGATACCTCCCGGGCTCTCCGACTGTGTCCAGTCATAAACCAGCGCGGGCCTGTCGGGTTCTTCCCGGCCGGTGAACAGCCACTGGTTGAAAAACCAGTCCAGGTCCGATCCATGACGTCGTTCGCAGATCGCAATGAAATCGGACGTGGAAGCGTTGCCGTACCTCCGTTCGGGCCCGTCGAGATACTCCCTCAGCGCCGCGAAAAAGACATCGTCCCCCGTCATCCGGCGGAGCATGTGCAGTGTGAGGGCCCCCTTGTAATACACCGCCGGGGAGAACGAATCCCAGAAGCCCGCCGAATCTGTCCCGACCACCGGGCCCGAATAATACCCGTCGGGCTGGTCCATCAGGACGTCCATGTACTGCGCGTAGGTTTCCGGTCCCCTGCGGCTTTCGATATACAGCGCCTCGGAAAACGTGGCGAACGCCTCGGCGAGCCAGATGTGTCTCCAGGAAGAGGGCGTCACAAGGTTCCCCCACCACTGGTGCGCGATCTCGTGGACGAGTGTGTTCTCGTTCTGCCGGTCCCCGGTGATTTTTTCCTTCTCGATGGCGACGACGGTCTGGTTTTCCATGGTGAGGCGCCCCTCCACCTCGGCGATCGCGCATTTTTCGCCGGTAAACGGCCAGGGACCGAACGTCGCTGAAAAATAACGGAGGATCGTTTTGATGTTCCTGAAATCCTCCGCGGCGTTCGCGGAATCCTCGGGAAAGATATAGCGCGGGAGGTCCAGCACACGGCCGTCACCGGTGAGCATGGTATCGACGGCGAGGGTGTAGTCGGCCGCGCCGAGAAAGACGAGGTAGGTGGCGATCGGGTGGAGGGTTTCCCAACCGTATGTGCTCCACTGTCCTTCCTCGCGGACGGGACGGGGCCGGCCGTTGGAGACCGCGGTCATACCATGCGGCACCGTGCACGCGAGGCTCACCAGGGCCTTGTCCGAAGGCCTGTCGTTGCACGGCCACCACTCGCGGGCGAAATTGGGTTCCGAGATCGTCCCCACACGGAGGCGGCCGGAATCGGAATTGAAATAGATGCCGCCGCTGTCATACCTGCCGTCGAAGGCGGAGACGGCGGCGTAATGAATGACGACCGTCCGGATGTCGGAGGCCGGAAGCGTTTCCGGGAATGTGAGACGAAGCTCATTGCCGGAGTGCACAAAAGGAATCCTGCCCCCGGGCCCGGTCACGGAGTCGACGGTGATCGTCCGGGATGACGCGTCGAAGCGGACCTGTGAAGAAGCGGATGTCGTCACGAAGGTGATCCGGTTGGTCCCGGAAATCCCCCGCTGGTCGGGTCGGAGCGTGAGCGCGAGGTCGTACCTGAGCACGTCATAGGCCCTGCCCGCCTGCGCGATGCGGGTGTTCGCGGTTCTCGTGAATGCGACAAAGCCCGCCAGCAGGGCAAGCAGGATCATGGAGGGTGTGCGGGGGCCGCTCATCCGCCGTAATCGTAAAAACCCCGCCCGGTCTTCCTGCCCAGCAGGCCGGCGTTGACCATGCGTTCCTGGATGACGTGCGGCCTGAACCGGGGCTCGCCGAAGGTCTGTTCGTAGACCGATTTTGTCACCGCGAAATTCACGTCGATGCCGATGAGGTCCATCAATTCGAACGGGCCCATCCTGAAGCCGCCGACGGCCCTGACGATACGGTCGATCCCGGCCGCGTCGGCGACACCCTCGCCGAGGATTTTCAACGCCTCCCCGTAGAATGGCCGGGCGACCCTGTTGACGATGAAACCCGGTGTGTCCGCCACCACGACCGGGACCTTCCCGAGACGTTCGGCGAACCCGACCGCGGCGCGCACGGTCTCATCGGAGGTCCTGTGACCGCGGACGACCTCCACGAGCTTCATGACGGGAGCGGGGTTGAAGAAATGAATCCCCAGGAACCGTTCCGGTTCCGACACGGCGGAGGCGAGGGCGGTGACCGAAATGGAGGAGGTGTTCGTCGCGAGGATGCGTCCGCCGGGGGAGGGCGGGGAGACGGAGGAGAGGCGCCGGAATATATCCATCTTGACCGCCCGGTCCTCGGCGGCCGCCTCGATGACGATGTCGCAGTTCCCGAGTTTTTCGAGTGTATCCCCGGCGCGGATGCGCGAGAGGATCGATTCGGCCTCCGGGTCGCTCATCCGTCCCTTCCCTACGCGTTTCGCCAGGTCGGCAGAAATACGGCCGAGCCCGCGTTCAATCAGCGAAGCGGAGATGTCGTGGAGAACCGTTTCGAATCCGGCCGCGGCGGCGAGGTGGGCGATACCGGAGCCCATCGTACCGGCGCCGACGACGCCGACGGACCGCATATCAGCCGGGGATGAAGGAATCTTCAGGGAGTTTTTCCCAGTCGGGCGTCCAGGAGGGGACCCTGAGCCCCCAGGCGTCGGCGTTGGAGCGGACTTCCTGTTCGAATGTCTTACGGACGTCGTGGTTATCCCGTTCCTTGAGCTTCAGTTCGCGGTACCGCTTGTTCTTCCTGGATCCCGGGCGGCCGAATATCGCCATGACCCTGGGCCACCACCGTTCGAAGGATTCCTGCACTTCCTCCTTCGTCGCTGGTTGTGTCGCCAGCAGTTTCACCCAGTAGTCGCCGTGCGCGATGTGGGTTTTCTCCTCTTTGAAGATGCGGTCGATCTCGCGGCGCCACGGCCCGAAACTCGAGACTTTAACGTCCTCGAGCTGATGGCCGGCACCCCGGTCCATGAGGAAATTGAACATGACGAAATCCGCCCAGGAATCGATCGTATAATAGAATATATTTACGCGCTTATCGGAGGCGGCCCTCTTGCTTCCGAGGTCGATTTCCTCACCCACGCGGAAGGCGAAATCCATTTTTTCCACCCAGTCGTCCACGCCGAACTTGATGTCTTCCAGGAGCCGGTACATCGCCCGGGCGTGACGGACCTCGTCGCGCACGATGTTGGACACCACCAGCATCTCCTCGGTGGTCGGGGCCTTCATGATCCAGGGGACGTACCCGAATCCCCCGGCCAGTTCGGAATCGGCCTGCTGGACCATCAGGTTGCTGAGGTGGTCGTAGTATTCATCGCTCATGTCATCGAAGGTCTCGATCGATTCGCCATTGTGAAGCAGTTCGAGCATGCGCCTCTGGCGTTCGGTGTCGGGGATTTTGGAAGGATTTGACGGCATAACGCGGCTTTCTGATTGTTGGTGATGATTGAAAAAGTATTTTACCTAAAAACGCTCAGAAAAACAAGCATCAGTTGCCCGTGAAACGGGGCGGACGTTTTTCGATGAACGCCTTCACGCCCTCTGAGTGGTCGCTGGTTTCCGAGGCGGACTGCTGCATCACCGCTTCATAATCAAGAATGTCGTCGAGGGTGGCCGATGCCGATCGGTTCAGAATCCTCTTGATATAGCCGATGGCCCTGGTCGGCGCTGCGGCCAGGGAGGTCGCCAGGGACATGGTTTCTTCGGCCAGGCGCGCCGGGGGAACGACCCGGTTGGCCAGGCCTACTCGCATGGCTTCATCGGCCGAAATGTCCCTTCCGGTGGCCGCGTACTCGAAAGCCCTGCCCGGCCCGACCATTCTGGTCAAAAACCAGTGGGAACCCGAATCGGGGATGAGCCCGATCCTGATAAATACCTCTATGAATTTCGCGCTTTCGGACATGATCCGCATATCGCAGGCCAGGGCGAGACTGCACCCGGCGCCCGCCGCCACCCCGTTGATCATCCCGATCACGGGCTTCTCCATCGTGCGGATTTTCCGGATCATCGGGTTGTACATTTTTTCAAGCGATTCCCTGAGGGACCGCTTCCCCTCCGAGTGCTCCTTCAGGTCCTGTCCCGAGCAGAACGCCTTTTCCCCCGCCCCCGTGATGACGAGGCAGCGGACCGCCCGGTTTTTCCCGGCGTCTTTCAGGGCGTCGTTGAGTTCGGTTTTCATGTCGTCGTTGAAGGCGTTGAACACCTCGGGCCTATTGAGCGTGATCGTCAGGACGCCGGACGAGTGATCTG
>DATEDB010000338.1:0-2837 GCA_035286625.1 Bacteroidota bacterium | reverse complement strand
GGATGATCAATCCCTCGCCGTATCATTTTTACCTCGATTTCGGAACGGTACAGCTGCTCGGCTCGTCTCCCGAAATGCTCGTCAAAAAAAGCGGCGTGAGCGTCGAGCATGTCCCCATCGCCGGTACACGGCCCAGGGGATCTACACCGGAAGAGGACGACGCGGCCGCCTCCGAGCTGGCCTCCGACGGGAAGGAACGGGCCGAACATATCATGCTCGTGGACCTGGGGAGAAACGACCTCTCGAAGATCTGCGAAACAGGTTCAGTCCGCGCCGAACGCTTCATGATCGTCGAAAGGTTTTCCCACGTGATGCATCTCGTCTCCCGCGTGACGGGAACCGCCCTTCCCGGGATCGATGGGGTTGACGCCCTCCGCGCCGTCTTCCCGGCAGGCACCGTTTCGGGGGCGCCAAAAATCCGCGCGATGGAGATCATCGACACCCTGGAAAACCTCAGGCGGGGGTTTTACGCCGGCGCCGTGGGATATTTCGACGGATCGGGAAACGTGGATTTCTGCATCGCCATCAGGACGATGATGGCATACGGGGGTTTCCTGCACCTGCAGGCCGGCGCGGGGATCGTCGCTGAATCCGTCCCCTCGAGGGAACGGGAGGAGATCGTCAACAAGATGCGCGTCCTCTACGAGGCGGTCAGGCGGGCGGAGGGCATCGACCGATGATCCTCCTGGTCGACAATTACGACTCCTTCACCTACAACCTCGCCCACCTGATCGGGATCTGCGGGGCATCGGTGAAAGTGATCAGAAACGACGACGCGACGGTGGAGGCCATCGGGGCCATGAACCCGGATGGTATCGTCATCTCGCCGGGCCCCGGCGCGCCGGATTCCGCCGGCGTGACTCTCGAGCTCATCAGAAGGCTCGGATCGCGGATCCCCCTGCTCGGCGTCTGCCTCGGACACCAGGCGATCGGTCAGGCCTACGGCGCGACGGTGGCGAGGCACCGCGATTGCGTGCATGGAAAAGCGAGCGGCATCCGGCACGACGGAAAGGACATTTTTCGCTCGCTGGAGAACCCCTTTCCTGCCGGCCGTTATCATTCTCTCGAAATCGTCCGCGGGACGTTGCCGCCGTGCCTGGAGGTGGCCGCGGAATCGGATGACGGGACGGTCATGGCCGTCCGTCACACGGAACACCCGGTGCGCGGGGTTCAATTCCATCCCGAATCGATCCTCACCCCGGCGGGCAATCGACTGATGACCAACTGGCTCGGCATGTTATGAGCACGGGATTTCCGTCGATACTCGGGAAACTCGTGTCCGGATCTGATCTGGACCGCCCGGAAGCCTCGCAGGCGATGGGCCTGATCATGGACGGGGAGGCCACCGACGCGCAGATCGGGGCGTTCCTTGCGGCCCTACGCCTGAAGGGTGAGACCTCCTCAGAGCTTCTTGGTTTCGTCGACGTGATGCGGGAACGCGCCGTTCCGGTGCGTCTCTGCGATCCGGACGCCGTGGACCTCTGCGGTACCGGCGGTGACGGCCTCGGTACCATCAACGTTTCGACGATCGCGTCGTTCGTTGTCGCCGGGGCGGGCGTGACCGTCGCGAAACATGGCAACCGGTCCGTTTCAAGCCGATCCGGCAGCGCGGACGTCCTGAGGGAACTCGGCGTCAACATCGATCTGCCTCCGGCACGGACCGAGGCCTGCATCAACGAGATCGGGATCGGTTTTTTGTTCGCGCCCGTGTACCACCCCGCGATGAAGTCCGCGGCCGGTCCGCGCTCCCAGCTGGGCATCAAAACCTGTTTCAACCTGCTCGGCCCGTTGTGTAACCCCGCCGGCGTACGCCGGCAGGTGGTCGGCACGTTCGATGCCCGCTCCTCGGAGGTGATCACCCGGATTTTCATCGAGATGAATCCGGCGGCCGCGCTGGTCGTCAACTCCGACGACGGCCTGGACGAGGTGTCCCCGGGGGCCGAAACGAGAGTCTCCGAAATCCGCGCCGGCCGACCCCCGCGGAGCTACGTTCTTACGCCGGAGTCGTTCGGCTTGAAGATACGGCACCCGCTGGCTTCCGTGCTGGGGGGAACTCCCACTGAGAATGCGGCCATTGCGCTCTCCGTCCTGCAAGGCCGTCGCGGCCCCTTGCGGGATTTTATATTGATAAATTCCGCACTGGGACTCCGGGTCTCCGGTCACGAACCCGGCGCCCCTGAGGCGTTCGCCCTCTGCTCTGAATCTCTGGATTCCGGAAGGGCGTACGGAAAACTCCGTTCACTCGTGGAGTACACCAACAGATGAGCATCCTCGACGACATCGTCGGCGTCAAATTGGGGGAAGTGGCCGAACTTCGCAGACTGTACAGCAGGGGTTCCTTCGCCGACTTTCCGGGGTTTCATACCCCTCCCAGGAAATTCACCGACTCCCTCCTCGCCGGCAGGACCCGGTCCGCCCCGTCGATCATCGCGGAAATCAAACGCGCCTCCCCCTCCGCCGGGATGATCAGCCTTCTGGCCGATCCCGCCCGGCTTGCTATGGAGTACGCCCGGGCCGGGGCGGCGGCGGTCTCGGTCCTCACAGATGAGCGATTCTTCGGTGGCAGCGGGTGCGACCTTTCCGACGTCCGCGCGGCCGTCGGGCTCCCCGTGATCCGGAAGGATTTCATCATCGACGAGTACCAGGTGCTTCAGTCACGGGCACTGGGGGCGGACGCGATCCTGCTCATCGCCGCCATCCTCCCGCCTCAGGCGCTGGCGGAGCTGCACTCCATGGCGGGCGGACTCGGCATGGAGGCGCTCGTCGAAGTGCACGAACCGTCCGATCTGGATAAAATCGACTTCGGGAGCGCCCGTCTGGTCGGGATAAACAACAGG
>DATEDB010000337.1:0-18499 GCA_035286625.1 Bacteroidota bacterium | reverse complement strand
GGCGAGCCTGGGCCGTGCCATCTTCTTCGACAGGTCCTTGCCGGTCACCCTCCCCGGAAACAGGCTGACGTTCAAAACGCTCGACCTCGGAACGATCGACCTGAACGGCGTCCCGCTCATGAAGGTCGATAAACGGGTGCGCGGAATGCTGATCGACACACTGCTGGGCGTGCAATACCTGTTGTACAACAAGGGTTCCGGCGGTTTCCAGTACCAGGGCGGGATCACATACGCGTGGTCGGGCACGGGCAGCGGTTCCGTCTCCCCGTTCACACTCGAGGTCGGCGCGCCGCCGGATTTAATTATAGAAACGCCGACCCCATCGACTGTCGTCCGGACGGACGAGGACCTGAAGGCCCGATGGAGCGGGGGCGGGGCGCGCGTCCAGCTCGTCATCAGCAACGCCGGCGACGCCCGGATCGATTCACATCCGATTCTGCATCTCCGTCTGGGCAAAAACCGGGGCGGGGCGCTCATCCCGTCGAGGATCCTGAAGCTTCTCCCGACGAACCGGGACAGGTTCGTCTTCACCTTCTTTTCCGATTCCTCGCGGGTCGCCTCCATTGATGGTTTCCCCGACGACGTGCTGGTGGAGGCCCTCACGTCGCACAGCATCCTGGTGCGCATGACCCGCTGACGATCACCGATGACCCCCAGGCCGCTTTCCCGCATACTGCCGGCATTTCTCGCCATGATGTTGTCGAGCACGATATCGCCAGCCCAGTACTTCTCCTCCGGAAGGGGGATCGCCACCGGCGCGTACACAGGCGTCGTCTCCGACCTGGGCGCTCTCGACTGGAACCCGGCCGGGCTGACATCGATCCGCGACTGGGAACTCTCGACCGCGAATTTTTTCCAGTTCCACGCCGGCGAACAGAACCTCACGTTTCATCACGCGGCCGCGGGGAAAAGATTCCTCTCCGACCACGCCGCCGCCGTCAGGGTGTCACCCGGGATACGCCTCGATCTGATCGTCCCCTCCACGTTCACGGTGGAGGATTCGAACGCCACCATCATGACGCAGTTCGACAAGGAGATCACCTACACCGAACAGTTCGCGCTGGGTTACGCCTTCCGCGCGGCAGATTACCTGTCGCTCGGCTTCAGCGCTCATTTCCTAGAAGAAAAGGTCACCACCACGGAGTACTCGATCGATTCCAGCAACGTCATCACATCGTCGCCGCTCGTCCGGCGGGGGAACAGCTGGTCTGTGGACTGGGGCGTCATGTGGGACCCCGCACCGGCGTGGAGGCTCGGCGCGGTGGCGAAGAATCTCTTCAGAATCACAGAATCGTCCGTGCCCGAGGAAATGAACTCCTTCAGGCTGAACCTGCCGAAAACCGTGCGTGCGGGGGCGTCGTTCACCGGTCTGGCGGGGTTTAACTTCAGCGCCGACACCGACTTCGAAAATCGGCTCAGGGCGGGGACGGACTGGGACATCACCCGGTTTCTGAACGCCGCCGCCGGGATGTATTTCAACGCGAACAGCGGATTTTCGGCCGAGGCGGCAGGCGCCGGGGTGTTCTACTCCGTCGCGAACGTGGACATCATGCTGAGCGGGATATTTTTCACCGACCAGACCAGCCGGCGCGGGAGCGCGGACCTCGCGCTGTTCGAGGGCGCCGGGGTCGACGAAATCGAATACACCAGGTTCACCGGCGACAGGGCGTCTCTTTCGCTCACGTTGAACCTGGGAAGGACGCGCGACCCCATCGCGAAAATCGAATACGTGGAGATGCTGACCGACATCTACCCCTCGTCGTCCCGGGTGTACGCGTTCCGGCCGGTCGGCCGGGCGAGGATCAGGAACGAATCGGATTCGCCGATAGAAGCGAGGGTGAGTTTCAACATCGAACGGTACATGGACGTCCCGACCGAAAGCCGGCCACAGGTGATCGGTCCCGGCGAGACGGCCGAGGTGCCGTTTTTCGCGGTCCTCAACTCCGCCGTGCAGGGACTCCGGACGATGGTGGTCCGCGAGGGAGAAGTGTCGGTCTCGGCCGTCCGGACAGGCGAAAGCGAGGACACGTACGCCGCCCACGTGCTGCTCAGGGGGAAAAACGACTGGAACGGCGACGTGACGCTGCTGAAATACTTCGTCACGCCCGACGACCCCGATATCCTGAATTTCACCAGGTCGGTCCTGAACGACCGGGCGCCGGAGCTGGACACCACCGACGCGAGAATGAGGAATTTCGAACGGGCCCGGGTCCTGTTCGACGCGCTGGCCGGACGCCTGCTCTACGTCAACGACCCGCGCGGCAGCCAGGACAACGTCCAGTACCCCTCAGAGACGCTGTCGCTGAAGGGTGGCGACTGCGACGACATGAGCGTGCTCTACAGCTCGATGCTGGCGAGCATCGGAATCAGGACCGCCTTCATCGACGTGGTGCCTCCTGAGCGGCCCGATTCGGCGCATATTTTCATGATGTTCGACACGGGCATCCCCTCCGAAGACGCCGCGCTGGTGGGCGACAATTCCAAGCGGTACGTGATCCGTAACGGACGTGACAGGATTAACGGAGAAGGGAATGTGAACACCCTCTGGATCCCGGTGGAAACGACCCTCACCCGGCGGGGGTTCGACAGGGCGTGGACGGACGGGGCTGATCAATACTACCGGGACGTCGAGGTGGAACTCGGCCTGATGCGCGGATGGGTGCGCGTCGTCGACCAGGGTTTGGATTTTTAAAGGAGATGAAGTGATGAAAACGCATGATACAACGGCACGACACACGACGCGCGGCGCGGGGAACCTCAGCGCAGCGGCGCTGATCGCCGCACTGTTCCTGACCGCCCTGACGGCCCCTGCGGCCGCGGCAGGAGCACAGGGAATAAGAATCATTTCACTGAGGGGCGACGTGTCCGTGCGGCACGGGGCGTCCGAGGACTGGGTGAAGGCGGCCCCGGGCGACGCGCTCCGGCCTGAAGACTCCATCCGGCTGGACAATGACGCCTCGGCGACCATCAGCCTGAACGTCGGACCCGTTTCGGAACGGGAGGGTGCGGCCGAAGGCGGTACGGAGGACGGAAGGAAAATCCTGCTTCCGCCGATGGTGATCGTGGACGTGGCGGACCTCCGGAACATGACCCGGGCCGACCTGCTGATGAAGCTCGCTATGGAAGACATCCGTTCGACCCCGAAACCTCCCGCCGGGGGCGGGGGCGATATGCAGAAAACGACCACCACGCGCGCCGGCGACCGGGACACCGGCCCGACCCGCGGGACGAACCCGGGATCGGTGAACGGCCTTCGCCTGAACGGTGCGAAGGTCCTGCATGATAACGGGTTCTACGGACCGTGCGTGCTGCGGTCCAGGGAAATCCTGCGTATCGAGCCGGCTCTGGCGAAACGGCTCGACGCCAGGCTCCTGATGGCCGACGCGCTCGAGAAGATGAACCTCGGCGAAGAGGCGTACAACGCCTACAGGTCGCTGGCCGGCGAGAAACTTTCAGGGAAGGATAAAGCGCTGGTGGAACGGAAGCTCGAAGAGCTGAAGAAATGACTATTTCCCGACGAAGAGCCGCTCGGCGAGGTTTTTTGGAAGACCGGCCTTTTTGATTTTAAACGCCGCGAGCTCGACGTCGTACTCGAAGCGCAGGTTGCGGTAGCTCCACAGTTCGGTATCGAAAATCCCGAAACTGAGCTGCGGGTTCCCGTCGCGGGGCTGGCCGATGCTCCCAACGTTCACGATGAATTTCTCCCCCCTCACGATCTCCCTCGTCCACAGGTCTTCGCAGAACACTTCCGGAACGTGGGTGTGCCCGATGAAACCCACGTTGGCGCTCATCGCCTCGAAATTTTCCGCCGTGTCCGAGGACGTGAGGATGTAGTTCCACTCCCCCGGATCAACGGGCGAGGCGTGGACGTAGAAGAGTGCGTTTCTTTCGAGTGTCAGCGGCAGCCCGGAGATATATTGGCGGTTTTCGTCGGTGAGGGTCTGGCCCGTCCACTGTGCGGCGATCCGCGCGAACGGGTTGAAGAATTCGGTTTTGGACAGGTCGATCGCGGCCTCGTCGTGATTGCCCAGAAGGACGAACTGCGTGGTTTTTTTCACGATGTCCACGCACTCGTTGGGATTGGCGCCGTAGCCCACGATATCTCCCAGGCATACGATTTCGTCCACTTTTTCCCTCTCGATTTCCTTCAGCGCCCGGTTGAGGGCCTCGAGGTTTGAGTGAATGTCGGAGATGATGGCGATGCGCATGAGCGTCCAATGTAGCGAAAATGGGGAGAGAGTTGCAAGGTAAACGGCCCGGTCCCGGGAGGGGTCAGGTTTTCTGCTGTTTCTTCTTCGCGGCGGGGAAGAGGATGTTGTTGAGGATCAGGCGGTAGCCGGGGGAATTCTTGTGGAGCGAGAGGTCGGTGGGGGGATCGCCGACCTGGTGCTGGTAGTCCTCCGGGTCGTGTCCCCCGTAGAACGTAAAGGTCCCGCGGCCGAAATTTCCGTGGATGTAGCGCACCTCTTCGGTACCCTCCTTTTCGGCCAGGATGGTGACCGTCTTTTTAATCAACCGTTTTTTGAAGCTGGTCGTCTGTCCCAGGAAGCCGTGGATGATGCTGGCATGGTCCTGCGTGAGCATGGTGGGGACCGGGTCGTACTTGGCCGAGAACTCAAACAGCGTGAAGTAATCCGTCTCGGGGTTCAGCATCTGCACCAAAGGGCTCGGTGGAATGTCAATGTCAGAATATTCATAAACGAGCGGGTTGGCCTCGAGTGTGAAATTTTCGAACGCGAGACAGTTGCCATAATTGAGTTTCTTCTGAAACTGCGGGTCGGGCGGATCGCCGTCGTACATGTAGTCGCAGATGTCCACACCCTCGGCGGCCAGGGCGATGTCGTAGGTGTCGGTGGCGGAGCACATCGCGAACATGAACCCGCCGGCGCCGGTGTAGTTTTTGATCTTCTGGGCGACGGCCCCCTTCATCTCGGACACCTTCCGGAACCCGTTCGCCTTCGCCTTCTTCTCGTACATCACCTGCTGTTCGACGTACCACGGCTGGGTCGCGAAGCTGGCGTAGAACTTCCCGTACTGCCCTGTGAAGTCCTCGTGGTGCAGGTGAAGCCAGTCGTAATGGACGAGCGTGTCGCGCAGGACTTCGTCGTCCCAGATCTTGTCGTAGGGGATCTCCGCGTATTCCATGGCCAGGGTCACGGCGTCGTCCCAGGGGAGCGTGTTCGGGGGGACGTAAACGGCGATCTTCGGGGCTTTTTCCAGCCGGACGACGTCCATGTTGTTGTCTTCGGACTGGATCCCGGCGTAGATGCGCGCCGCCTCGGTCCCGGTGATCTCCTCGTAGGTCACCCCGCGCACGCGGCATTCCGCGCCGACGTTCTCGAGGCCGTCGATCATGAATGATCCTGACCGGTAGTTCAAAAGCCAGTCTACCTCGATGTTCTTCGTGAGCGCCCAGAAGGCGATGCCGTACGCCTTGAGGTGGTTGGCCTGTTTCAGGTCCATGGGGATGAGGAGCTTCCCGGCAAGGGCGGCGCCCGGTATGCTCAGGGCCGTGGCAACCGCGAAAATCGCCGCGCGAACCGCAAGACCGCGGACCGTCATATGTTGTCCCCCCTGAGGAACCGTATCCGTTTACGGGCGGCGCCGGCGTGAATCGAATTGGGATACTTCTCCAGGAGGAGTTCGTAGGTCCTGATCGCGCCGGCCCGGTCCGCCTTGTCCGTTTCGTATATGGACGCCGTGTTGAACATCGCCCTGTCCCGCAGAAGGCTCTCCGGATAGGAGTCCACGATGAGGGCGAAGCTGGCGAGGGCCTCGTCCGGTTTTTTCATCAAAACCAAAATTTCCCCTTTCATGAAGGCGATCCTGTCGGCAAGGGCGTTGCCGGGGCGCGAGGTCAATTCGTCGTCGAGAATCGCCAGCGCGTCGGCGTCGCGGCGGCCGGCCCTCAGCAACCGGGCCTCAGCGTACCGGTCGAGGGCCTCCCGGTTGTCCTTCTCGTTTTCGGTGATTAATAATTGCAGTGAGATCGCGTCGTTGGTGACGTCGGAGACGGAATTCCGGGTCAGGTCGGAGAGGATCGTCATGGCCTGCGGGTAATGATGCCGGTAGAAGCTCAGCTCGGCGAGGCGGAGCGCCGCCAGTTCGCGGTCCGGCCCCCCGTAGGGCGGCGTGCCCGCGACCGCCGTCAGTGTCCCCGCAGCCCGGTCAAGGTCGTCGAAGCCGATGTAGATCTCTCCCAGGGCGAGACGGGCCTCGGTCGCCACCGGGAGGAAGATTTTATAGTCCGACGCGATCTTTTCGAGCACGTCACGCGCCCCGCCCGGATCCGACAGTTTGTCCTTCCTGATCAGGGCTATCCGCAGCAGGGACTGCCCGGCGATTTCCGTGTTGGGGTAATCGAAGACGATGCGGTTGTACATCCCGATGGCGCGGTCGAACACTCCGGCGCCGGGTTCGGTTTTGATCCGGCCGGCCGATTCGAGTTCCTCGAGGGAACGGGCCAGGGAGTACCTGGCGCGCGGCATCTCCCGGAAATTGGGATTCCGGTCGATGACCTCGCTCAACGCCTTCGAGGCAGCGGCGTAACTCTTTTCGTTGAACGCCCGTCCGGCAAACGTGAAGAGTTCCTTTCCTCCGCCGCCGGTGAGGGTGTCGAGCTCGCGGTAGACCCCGTAGGCCGCGTCGAAATTCTTCCCCTCCATGAACAGCCAGGCCAGGAGCCGTCGGAACTCGACGTTTTTCCGTTCGGCGGCCACCGCCTCTTCGACGACCGCGGTCGCACCGGCCAGCGCCCTGTCGTTGCCGGTAAAGGAGCTGATCCTCGACTGGATGTAGATCAGCTGTGAGGGGGTCTGCCGCAGGAGGGCAAGGTATTCCCGGGTGGACTCCGGGTATTTCTGCATGATTCCGTAGAGATACGCGATATCGGAGGCAAACAGGGTGGGGTTGCCAAGCGCCTTTCTGGCGTCTCTGTAGATGGCAGCGGCGCGCTCGAACTGCCGGGCCTGGATCATCGAGCTCCCGACGACCCTGTAGGCGGTCTCTTCGCCGGGGGCGAGCGAAATCGCGTGCGCCCAGACCTCCGCCGCCTTTTCTTCGTCGCCCTTCAGCAGGTAGACGTTTCCGAGCTGGGCGCGGGAGCCGATGTCGGCCGGGTTGAGCTTCAGCCCGTACTCGATGAGGGCGATGACCTCGTCGTTGTGTTTTAATTTAAGGTGGCACCGCTTGAGCGATTCGATGAGCATGAAATTGCTCGAATCGGTCGAAAACAGTTCGGAGTAGACCCGGAGGGCGGATTCGAAATCGCCCGACCTCTCGTAACTCTGGGCGAGGCGCATCCGGATGTCGGCGGGGCTGCCCTGCGCCATCGCCGTGCAGGGCGTGGAGTTCCCCCCCAGAACGATTGTGGATATGATGACAATCAGGAGCTTTTTCGTGGTCACAATGATCAAACGTACGCTAAGTATTCTAACAAGAATGGCCGTTTTTAGTTTCACGGAGCCCCAAAAATATACGCATTTTATGTGAAGAAATACGGTCATTGTGATGAAAAACCGTCAATTTTTATCCGGAAACCAGGAAAATCGTTGCATCTTAGGTGTGGATTTTATTACCTTGATTCGGAACTTCAGGCCGCCCAACAACCGAGGATCGAAAATCGGAGGATCGTTCGGATTGATCAGGTTACAATCATCAGTGAAGCGTTCATCCCGGCCGTCTCCGCACGCCGGGCGTGATCCGTCAGAGTTTTTACCGGTGTTCTTTTGTTCGAAGGGGTTTTCCCTCCACATCACCCATCAAAGAAAGGACCTCACCAATGTTAAAAGCCGATGATTTCAGCATCAACACCCGGGAAATTTCAGGCTTGACCGTCAACATCACTTCGTACAAGATCGGCAGCCGTTATTACTGTCACATCGACAACGTCGAACCCGGGGCGACGATCGTCAGGCTTGAGGGGGAATCGAAAGAAGAGGTCATGCAGACCGCCATCGACCGGGCCATCAGGAGATTAACCAGTAAAACAACCTAGTTCTTCATGATATTTCAGCAATTCAGGCACGAACAGGGAGGCTGTCTCTCCTACCTCGTCGGCTGCACCCGCAACGGTGTCTGCGCGGTGATCGACCCGCAGTACGATACCGAACCCTACGTACGCTACGCCTCCGGCCACGGGATGAACATCACGCACATCTTCGAAACGCACGCCCAGGCGGACCACATCTCGGGGTCGATCAAACTCTCGCAGGCCACCGGGGCCCCCGTCCACTATCACGAATCTGCGCAGACGGGATTCCCGGTCAAAAAAGTCAAGGACGGCGACACCATCAGGCTCGGCAACATCCGGCTGAAGGTTCTCCATACGCCGGGACATACGGCCGACAGCATGAGCATCGCCGTGACCGACACCACGCGGGGGGAGGAGCCGTGGCTGATCTTCACCGGCGACACCCTCTTCGTGGGCGACACCGGGCGGCCGGACCTGGACGGAAGCGCCGAGAAGCTCTACGACAGCATCTGGAACAAGCTCCTGGCGTTCGACGACTCGGTGGAGATCTACCCGACCCATTTTTCAGGATCGTCGTGCGGCAGGGCGATGAGCCCGAAGCCGAGTTCCACCATCGGGTTCGAGAGGAGATTCAATCCGTCGTTGGCGGCGAAATCCAAAAAGGAGTTCGTGGAGATGGTCACCGCGGACCTGCCGGTCCAGCCCCCACGCTTCCAGCAGGTGAGAAAATTCAACCTCGGGTTTCTGACCGAACCTCCCATCGAACGAACGTACGACATCGAATCGCTCCAGATCACCGTCCGGCAGCTCAAGGAGAGGCTGGACAAGGGAGAAAAAGTGACGCTGATCGACGTGCGGGAACGGCATGAATACGAAACAGCCAACCTGGGCGGCACATTGATTTCCCTTCGAGATCTGCCGAAACGATACACGGAACTCGACCCGGCCGGCGAGATTGTGGTCCACTGCCACAGCGGCGGAAGGAGCCAGCGCGCCGTCGAATTCCTGTACGAGAAGGGATTCGGGAACGTCAAAAACCTCATCGGGGGCATCGACGCGTGGTCGGTGACCATCGACCCGACCGTGCCCCGTTATTAATCACCCAACCCCGAACCGGGACCGCATGAAATCCCAGCGAACGCAACTGGACAAACTCCAGGCGGACATCATCGAGTGCAGGAAGTGTCCCCGGCTGGTGAAGTGGCGCGAGAAGGTCGCGAAAGTAAAAACCGCCAGGTACGCGGAGTGGGAATACTGGGGGAAACCGGTACCCGGATTCGGCGATCCGAACGGACGGGTGCTGATCGTGGGACTGGCGCCCGGGGCGCACGGCGCGAACCGCACCGGCCGGATGTTCACCGGCGACTCCAGCGGCAACTGGCTCTACGGGGCGCTCCACAAGTTCGGTTTCGCCTCGAGGCTCCTTTCGTTATCGCGGGACGACGGGATGAGACTGAAAGACACGTACATCACCGCCGCCGTCCGGTGCGCCCCGCCGGCCAACAAGCCGACCTCGGGCGAGTTCCACAACTGCGCGCCCTACCTGCTCGACGAGCTCAGGATACTGTTCAACATCAGGATCATCGTCGCGCTCGGCAGGGTTGCCTTCGACAGCGTCTTCGACGCGTACAGGGAGCTCCACATGACGACCCTCTCAAAACGCCCCGAATTCAGGCACGGCGTGGAGGTCCCGCTGAACTACCGGCAGGTCCTGATCGCCTCCTATCATCCCAGCCAGCAGAACACCTTCACCGGGAAGCTCACACACGCCAGGTTCGACGCGATCTTCAGGCGGGTCAAGAAGATCCTTGAAACGAAGCGCCGCCCCACAACCGCCTGAAGGCCGGCCTCCCGTGACGTCCGGACCCCGCTGATGACAGCCCTCGGTAAAGAGTTCGAAGGAAAAGTCGTCGTCGTCACCGGCGCATCGAGCGGCATCGGCAGGGCCACCGCGCTGATGGCCGCCGGACGAGGGGCCAGCGTGGCAATGGCCGCCAGGCGCGCCGGCGAGATCGGAAAGATGACGTCAGGCGTGCCGACGGCGAGGAAACTCGTCGTGGGGGCCGACCTCACAAAAGAAGGAGACCGCCAGGCGCTGATCGGCGGGACGCTCGAACGCTTCGGCGGCATCGACGTCCTGGTGAACGCCGCGGGGATCATCGGTTCGGGCACGATCGAAAACACCACGATGGCCGCCTGGGACGAGATGTTCGACATCAACCTCAGGTCGGTGTTTCACCTGACCCAGCTCGCCCTCCCGTCCATCATCGAACGCAGGGGAAACATCGTTAACGTGTCGAGCGTTACCGGCACCAGGGCCTTCCCGGGGGTGTTCGCCTACTGCGTCAGCAAGGCGGGCGTGGACCAGTTCACCCGGTGCGCCGCCCTGGAACTGGCGCCGAAGGGCGTGCGGGTCAACGCGGTCAACCCGGGGGTCGTCCTGACGAACCTCCACCGGGCGAGCGGGTACGACGAGGAGAAATACGCCACATTCCTGGAACACAGCAAGACCACACACCCGCTGGGCAGGGTGGGCACCCCGGAGGAGGTCGCCGAACTGATACTGTTCCTGGCATCCGGAAGGTCGGGCTGGATGACGGGAACCACCATCAGCATCGATGGCGGAAGAGCGCAAACCTGCGCGCGTTGAGATATTGCCGTGAAAACCCGCATGAAGAAAAAAACTCCCGGGAAACCCTCCTTTTCCACACGTGCCGTCCACGGCGATAAGCTCTACGCCTTCACCGGCCCGGTGGCGACGCCGATCTACCAGACGAGCACCTACAGGTTCGGCGACTCCGGGGAGGCGATCCGGTACGCAGAGGGTGACCCGTCCGTCTACGTCTACACCCGGTATCACAATCCCACCACCGACGCTGTGGAGAAAAAAATCGCCCTGATGTACGGGGCCGGTGGCGCGGCGCTCTTCGCCTCCGGCATGGCGGCGATCTCCACCGCCGTGCTCAGTTTTTGCAGACAGGGGAGCGAAATCGTGAGCACGCCCGCCCTCTACGGCGGTACGTACAGGTTTTTCCGGGACACACTGCCGGATTACGGTATCAACGTGCGCTACGTCGGCGCCGATTCGCTCGGGGACCTGCCGTATCTCATCACGAACCGGACACGGCTGGTGTACCTCGAGTCGCCGACGAACCCGACGCTGGGCCTGGTCGACATCGGACGGCTTGTGGCGCAGACGAGAAAACTCGAGATAGAGTTCGGGCGGCCGATTGTGATCATGATGGACAACACGTTTGCGACGATCCTCAACCAGGACCCGCTGGCCATGGGGGTGGACGTCGTCGTCGAGAGTTCCACCAAGTACCTTGGCGGGCACGCGGACCTGATGGGGGGCGTTCTGGCCGGCGAAAAGCGATTGATCAGGAAAGCAAAGGACCGCGCGAAGCATTTCGGGGGCTGCCCGGACCCTTTCGCGTCATTCTTACTGGAACGGAGCCTGAAGACATTCGAACTGCGGGTCGGGAAGCAGTGCGAAAACGCCATGAAACTCGCCCGGGCCCTGGAGAAGCACACGAAAGTATCGCGCGTCCTTTATCCCGGACTGGCCTCCCATCCGCAGCACGCGCTCGCAAAAAAACAGATGACGGGGTTCGGGGCGATGGCGACCGTCGAGGTGCGCGGCGGGGTGAAGGCCGCCGTAAAAGTGTGCGACAGCCTGCGCGTCGCTGTGAACGCGATGTCACTCGGCGGGGTCGAGACGCTGGTGAGCATCCCGGTGTATTCCTCTCACATCAACATGAGCGCTGATGAGCTCGCGCGGCACGGGGTCACGCCGGGGATGATCAGGATATCCGTCGGAGTGGAGGGCGCCGACGACCTTATCGAAGACTTCAGGCAGGCGCTGAAGAAAGCGTGATTCCGGGGGCGGATCAGGAACTGCGGGGCCGAAGGGAGTTTTTCCTGAGAGGAACGTACCCGGCTCGTACCGACGACAGGGATCAATGACCGAACTGAACATCCTCAGGGAACTCCACCGCCACATGGAGTGGGCCGACGCGGCGGTCTGGAAGGCGGTTCTCGCGCACCCCCGGGCGGTATCAGAGAAAAAAATCCTGTTGTGGCGAGGAGAGCCCCGCGAGACTCCCTACCCCGAATTCGCCGAAGCCCGTCCGATAATGGCCTGGGGAAAAAACTGGTTCCCCGAAGCGTCCGCGTTTCCCGATGCCGTGACCGACGAAATACTTTCAGCCCCGATGCCCATCCCCTGGTCGAAAATGGTCGAGCGAAGGATCGGCCGGCCTCCCGGAAGCACGTCCCTCGGCGATACCGTATTACAGGTCGCGGAGTGCCCTCCTGCCGGGTGATCACCCGGCATGTAGCCCACGAGACGCATCGCCCGAAGGCCATTCAGCCTTCAATCTGGTAGATTTCCCGGCGGCCTTCTTCCACCAGGTCGTGGTATCCGGTCATGATCTTCCGGGCCTCATCGTTCAACATGACCTTGTTCAGCTGATCGATGAAGGTGTCGAGCTTTTCGACTTCGGTTTCCGCCACAATCGTCCAGAAACGGTGACCGCTCACGTCGGTGAAGAGCCGGAACGGCTTCATTCCCATCTTGCTCATGAGATCCGACATGCTTTTAAACCTGTGATTTTGCAGGGATTTTGTAGAATTTTGAATGGATGATGAATGATTGATGATGCCGGGAATGGATACGGCGACATCCCCCGGGGGGATGCGATGCGCAAAGGATCACCGGGTTTATCCGGTCATCGCCTTCCGTAAAATTTCGGGATCGGCGTTTCCGCCGCTGATGATGGCGGCGATTTTCTTCCCCCTCAGTTTCAGAACATCGGCCATCACCGCCGCGGGAGCCACCGCCCCGGTCGGCTCGACGATAATTTTCATTCTGTCGATGAAAAACCTCATCATCGGAAAAATGGCCGGGTCGGGAATCGTGATCATGTCGTCCACGTATTTCTTCATGATGTCGAAATTCAGCGGGCCGACTGAGAGCGTGCGCATCCCGTCGGCGATCGTAACGGCCTTCGGGATTTTGACGATCTTTCCGGCACTGAACGACCGGCAGGCGTCGTCGGCCCCTTCGGTTTCCACGCCGATGACACTGACGGAGGGGTAGATGTTCTTCACTGCGACGGCGCAGCCGGAGATCAGCCCGCCGCCGCCCACCGGCACAAAGAGATAATCCAGGTCCTTGAGGTCGTGGAAAATTTCCGCGCCCGCCGTTCCCTGGCCGGCGATCAGTTTTTCGTCGTTGTAGGGATGGATCAGCGCATAGCCGTGTTTTTCGATCAGCTCCGCGGTCACCCTCTCACGGTCGTCGGTTGAGTCTTCACAGAATACCACCTCAGCGCCGTACCCCTTCGTGGCTTCAACCTTCATCGCCACCGAATTATGCGGCATGACCACGACCGCTTTAATGTCATGCAACTTCGCGGCGAGCGCGACCCCCTGTGCGTGGTTGCCGGAGGAATGGGCGATGATCCCTTTCCGGCGATCGGCTTCGGAGAGAGAATGAATTTTATTATACGCCCCCCGGAACTTGAACGCGCCCACGCGCTGAAAATTTTCCGCCTTGAAGTACACCTCGTTGGCGGTGAGGTTGTTGAATGTCCGCGACGAGAGAAGGGGGGTGCGGTGAGCGACCGGCCGGAGGACTTCGGCCGCAGCTTCGATGTCGGAAAAGGTCACCATACCGGCGGTGCGGCTTTGCATCCGGCGCGGCGCCTCCCGGGCGGGCCGCTGACGACGGGGGAATGCGGTGAAGCGGCCCTGCTCACGCGATCTCCAGCACGATCTTCCCGAAATTCTTCCGCGACTCCATTCGACGATGCGCGTCCGCCGCCTTATCAAGGGGGAACACGCTGTCGATCACGGGGTTGAGCTTCCTGCCGTTGGGGGTATCGAAGAGTTTCATGACGTGGTCGAGCTCATGCCTCCATCCCATCCACGACCCCAGGATCGACTGCTGACGGGAATAAATGTATCGCACGTCCACGTTCGCCATGTATCCGGTGGTGGAACCGCAGGTCACCAGCCGGCCCCCGCGTCCCAGCGCGGTGATGGATTTTGCGAAGACCTTCCCGCCGGTGTGCTCGAAAATCACGTCCACCCCCTGTTTGCCGGTGAGTGCGCGGACTTCGTCGACGAAATCTTTCGACCGGTAGTTGATGATTTCGTCGGCGCCGAGGGCCCGGGCCTTTTCAAGCTTTTCGTCCGACCCGGCCGTTGCGATCACGCGCGCTCCGTGCAGGACCGCGATCTGGATGGCGGCCGACCCGATGCCGCTCCCCGCTCCCTGAACCAGCACTGTTTCGCCCGCCCGCACCTCGGCGCGTGTCATGAGCATGTGCCACGCGGTCAGGAACACCAGCGGGATGGCGGCGCCTTCGTTGAACGACAGCTTATCGGGAAGAAATCCCAGGTTGGTCGCCGGGACGCAGACATATTCGCCATACGTGCCGTTTTCACGAGTCCCGAGCACATGGTAGGAAGAGCAGAAGGTCTCCCTGTTGCCGGTGCAGGCCGGGCAGGTACCGCACGACATTCCGGGCGAGATGAACACCCGGTCCCCCGGCACGAAAGAGGTCACGCCGTCGCCCAGGGTGTCCACGATACCCGCTCCGTCGCAGCCGGGGATGTGCGGCAGCGGGATGTTCTTCTCACGCTTGCCCCCCCGTATAAACAGATCGAGGTGGTTGAGCGAGGCGGCACGCAAACGGACGCGCACCTGTCCCGATTTCGGCTCCGGGTCAGGCGTCGACTCGTGCCGGAGGACCTCCGGGCCACCGAATTCGTGAAAGAGAACAGCCTTCATGATGATGTCCGTTGTGGTATCGCTTTACGCGCCCGGCGGGAGCGGGACGGCAGACTTCCCGCCCCGGGCACATCCGGAATTCGGATTGAATTACCGTTCGTGAGCCAGCTCCCACTTGTCGGGCGAGCGCCACAGCACCGAGAGGATCAGTTCGCGCATGAACGTGAACTCCTTCGGCAGCCTGTCGTACAGTTTTGCAAACAGCTCCTCCTGGGAGAGGAGTTCGTTCTTCCATTCCTGGGCGTCGATCGACATCAGGGTGTTGAACTTGTCCTTGGTGAAGTTCAGCCCTTCCCAGTTGAGGTCAGCGTAGCCCGGCATCCAACCGAGCGGGCTCTCCACGGCGTACCCCTTTCCGCGCACACGGTCCACGATCCATTTCAGCACGCGCATGTTGTCCCCGTAGCCCGGCCAGAGGAATTTCCCGTCGGCGCCCTTGCGGAACCAGTTCACCGCGAAGATGTGCGGGGGGTTCGGGATGTTCCGGCCGAACTGCAGCCAGTGGTTGAAATAATCGGCCATGTGGTAGCCGCAGAAGGGGAGCATCGCGAAGGGGTCGCGGCGCACCTTCCCGACCGTGCCGTCCGCCGCCGCCGTGGTTTCCGAACCCATCGTGGCAGCCATGTACACGCCGAAGTTCCAGTTGACCGGCTGGTAGACCAGCGGCACCGCGGTGCTCCTGCGGCCGCCGAAGATGAACGCGCTGATCGGCACGCCCTTCGGGTCTTCCCACGCGGGGTCGATGATCGGGTTCTGTCCGGCCGGGGCCGTGAACCGCGCGTTGGGATGCGACGACGGTTTCCCGGAATCAGGGGTCCACTCGTTTCCGTGCCAGTCGATAAGCTTCGCCGGGGGCGTGTCGGTCATCCCCTCCCACCACACATCGCCGTCCGGGGTCATCGCGACGTTCGTAAAAATTGAATTAGCCCGGATGCTCTCCATGGCGTTCGGGTTGGTCTTCATGCTTGTTCCCGGGGCCACGCCGAAATATCCCGCCTCGGGGTTGATGGCATAGAGACGGCCATCGGGTCCGGGTTTGATCCAGGCGATGTCGTCGCCGATGGTTGTGATCTTCCAGCCCTTGAACGATTTCGGGGGGATCAGCATCGCGAAGTTCGTCTTGCCGCAGGCGCTGGGGAACGCGGCCGCCACGTAGGTCTTGTCGCCCTCGGGGGATTCGACGCCGAGGATCAGCATGTGCTCGGCCAGCCATCCTTCGTCCCGCGCCATGTTCGAGGCGATACGCAGCGCGAAACATTTTTTTCCCAGCAACGCGTTGCCTCCATAGCCGCTGCCGTACGACCAGATCGAACGTTCCTCCGGGAAATGGACGATATACTTCTGGTCCCTGTTGCAGGGCCAGGCCACGTCCTTCGCGCCATTCTTCAGGGGCATCCCCACCGAGTGGAGGCAGGGGACAAATGCCCCGTCGCCGAGGACGTCGAGCACTTTCTTTCCCATCCTCGTCATGATCTTCATGTTCACGACGACGTACGGAGAGTCTGTGATCTGGATCCCGATATGTGAAATTTTAGAGCCGAGCGGCCCCATGCTGAAGGGAATTACGTACATCGTGCGCCCCTTCATGCTCCCGCGGAAGAGTTTTGTGAGATTCGCCTTCATCTCGGCGGGGGCGACCCAGTTGTTGGTGGGTCCGGCGTCCTGTTTCCGGACGCTGCAGATGAACGTGCGGTCCTCGACGCGCGCCACGTCGCCTGGATCGGAGCGGCAGAGGTAACTGTTGGGTCGTATTTTTTCGTTCAGTTTGATAAAGATTCCTGAACCGACGAGACCGTCGCAGAGTTTCTGATATTCTTCGTCGGAGCCGTCGCACCAGTGGATATTTTCGGGGGCGCACAGTTTTGCCATCTCGTCCACCCAGGATTTCAGCCTGGCATGTTTGACCTGATCGGGGTTCATCATGTTCATTTTCCTCGGGAAGAATTACGAAGATCGTAACGGAATTGAAGGTTGGAGAAAGATACGGAAAAGGGGTAAGATTTGAAAGATGCCCGGGCATATCCATTAAAAATCTTCAAAAACGCCGGTTTTACCACCCCGCCGGGATGGGGGCCACAGACGGATGTTATTGATTCTGTTGACCGATTTCGCTACTTTCGATAGCCAAAAAATGACGATCCGACCACAACACGACACTGAAGGAGTCACGAATGGGTGAAAGCTGGCTGCAAAAAATCCGGCAGGGGTTCAGCCGGACGTTCTGGGTGGCGAACATCATCGAACTCTTCGAACGCCTCGCCTATTACGGAAGCAAAGCGGTGCTCGCCGTGTACGTCGCCGAACAGGTCGGTCTGGGCCCTGAAAAGGCCGGCTGGCTGGTGGGCAGCCTTTTCAACACCCTCCTCTATTTCCTCCCGATACTCGCGGGCACGGTGGTGGACCGCTACGGGTTCAAAAAGAGCCTGACGGTCTGTTTCACGATTTTCACGCTCGGATATTTCCTGATCGGCCTGGCGGGCGTGCCCGCCGGACAGGCGATCACCGGGGTGATCGGGGCCGGGCCGTACATGATCATCGCGCTGGTGATCACGGCCATCGGCGGTTCTCTCATCAAGCCGTCCATCGTGGGAACGGTGGCGCGCACCACCACCGGTGAGACGAAATCCCTCGGCTACTCTATTTATTATATGCTGGTCAACATCGGCGGCGCGCTGGGCCCCTTCCTGGCGGTTCCGGTTCGGGAGAACATCGGCATCGCCTACGTGCTGATGATGTCCTCGCTGACGAGCTTTCTGCTCCTTCTGGGGACCCTGGTGTTATTCAAAGAGCCTCAGCGTCCGGCCGATGCCCAGCCCACGAAATCGATGGCGGGCGTGCTCAAGGACATGGTTCTGGTGTTCACCAACGTGCGGTTCATTTCCTTCCTGGTGATCTTTTCCGGGTTCTGGATCATGTTCTGGCAGATATTCTATTCGCTGCCTTTCTACATCCGCGATGTGCTGAAGTTCGACCGGTTCGAAATCCTCGAGACGGTGGACGCCTGGACGATCATCCTCGTGACGGTGGCGGCCACTGCGCTGGCCAAGAAGCTCAAACCGATGGTGGCGATGACGCTCGGGTTCGGCCTTGCATCGGTCTCATGGTTCGCGATGGCCCATATGCCCGCCGGCCCGGCCCAGGTGCTTGCATGGCCCGTGGTGACCGTGATGAACGGCGTGCTCTGGCTGCTCGGGGCCGTGGGCCTTCCGGTGACGACCGTCGAGCTTTCGGTGACCATCGCGCCCGCGGCATTTGCGCTGATCATCTTTGCCGTGGGCGAGGCTATCCAGGCCCCCCGGTATTATGAATATGTCGCGGATCTCGCGCCGAAGGAACAGGTAGGAACGTACATGGGATTCGCGTTCCTGCCGGTGGCCATCGGGACCTTCTTCGCCGGTCTCATCGCGGGGCCGCTCGTCGAATACTACATCGGGTACCAATCGGGTGAGACGTATATCTACGGCCCCGGATCGGACAACCCGAACGGGATGTGGCTCTGGGTGGGAATGATCGGTATCGTTTCGACCGTGCTGATGATCCTCTACGACTGGCTGGTGGCGAGGCGCATTAAAAAGGCCTGACGCCGCCGGATAGACCGGTCACAGTTATTTCCCAAACCCCGGGGAAGGTATCTCCCCGGGGTTTTTTCGATCGTTCCGCGCACATTCGCTTCGCTCATGAGCGTGCGCGGAATGGGCGCGGGCTTCGCCCTTGTTCCGCAAGCAGAC
>DATEDB010000336.1:0-3194 GCA_035286625.1 Bacteroidota bacterium | reverse complement strand
TCGTTCATCATCGTTTTTCTCGCGGGGCTCTTCATGGGCATCATCATGTCCATCGAGGGGGGGCACCGCCTGGAAACCTTCGGCGCGAAACTGCTGGTGGGACGCACGACGTCGCTCGCCCTGTTCAGGGAGCTCGGCCCGGTGATCACCGGCCTGATGCTCGCCGCCCGCACCGGCGCGAAGAACGCCTCCGAGCTGGGATCGATGCAGGTCAGCGAACAGATCGAAGCCCTGCGCGCGTTCGGAACGAACCCGGTGGAAAAACTGGCCGTTCCCCGGCTCCTCGCCGCGCTGATCATGTTCCTTCCGCTGACCCTGGTCGCCGACCTGGTGGGCCTCATCGGGGGAATGTTCGTTTCGGACCTCTGGCTCCACGTCGACAAATCGTTTTACTGGCAGAGCGCGATCTACGACCTTAAAATCAAAGACCTCATTGTGGGATTCGCCAAGCCGGTCATCTTCTCCTTTTTCATCTCCACGATCAGCTGTTTCTACGGACTGAGCACCACCGGCGGGACCACCGGAGTGGGGAGGGCGGCGGTCAATGCCGTCGTCGTTTCTTCGGTCGTGGTTCTTTTTAATGATTTTATCTTCACCAAGGTGATCTGGTCGATACTCTGAGATGATCCGGCTGCGTAATATCTGCATGGAGATGGACGGCAGGATGATCCTGGACGACGTCTCCCTCGAGGTCCCCACCGGCCATACCAAGGTGGTGCTGGGTCCGAGCGGGGCGGGGAAAAGCTCGCTCCTCAAGATCATCCTGGGATTGTGGAAACCGGATTCGGGGTCGGTCTTCGTGGATGCTCTCGACATCACCCGGCTGAGCGAGCGACAGCAGATGCCGGTCCGCCGGAGGATGTCGATGGTCTTCCAGGGGAATGCGCTGTTCGATTCCCTGACCGTCGAGGAGAATGTCGGCTTTTTCCTGGAGGAGCACTCGGACCTCCCCCCGGCCGAGATCAGGGAACGGGTGAACGACTGCCTCGAGTTCGTCAATCTCCCGGGCACCAACGATCTTTTGCCCGAGGAACTCAGCGGCGGGATGAAAAAACGGGTGGCCATCGCCAGGGCGATCGCCTTCAACCCCGAGGCCATTCTCTACGACGAACCCACGACGGGCCTCGACCCGATCAACGCGAAGACCGTTACCGAACTGGTGATGAAGCTCAGGGAGGAGCGCGGCGTCACGAGCGTGGTGGTGACGCATATTCTGCGCGACGCGTTCGCCGTGGGCGACAGCCTGGCCCTCATGGACGGGGGCCGGATCGTCTCCGACGGACCGCCGCCGGCCCTCCTGGCCTCGAAGGACCCGTTCATCGTCGACTTTCTCTCGGAAATACACGCAGAGGCCAGACTGGTGGCCAATCTGAAACGGACAGCCCATGAATGATGAGCATTTGCGCCGGTCGAGCCTGAAGGTCGGTATCGTGGTGCTGATCGGCCTGGTAATCTTCGTCTTTATCGTCTCGATCGTCGGCACCGAGCAGAACATCTTCTCCTCGACCTACGAACTCCAGCTGTTCATGCCGAACGTACGCGGGCTGGTGGAAGGCGCGATGGTGACCCTCGGGGGCCTGAAGGTCGGGTATGTGACGGACATGCGATTCGTCAGCCGGGGCGACACCAACGGGGTCGACATCACGATGAAGGTGCTGACGAAATACACCGCCTCGATCACCACATCGTCGATCGCGCAGATCAAGACCATCGGTCTGCTGGGCGACAAGTACATCGACCTCTCCATTGGCAGGACCGGCGAACCCGCCCTCGCCGAGGGGAGCTATCTCCCCCTGAGGGAATCTTTCGACCTCGAGGAGGCCGGACCGCAGCTCAACAGCACGCTCAGGGACTTCGCCGAATTGCTGGGCAACGCGAAGGAGATCACCGCCACCATCAGCAGGGGGGAGGGTTCGGTGGGCAGGCTCATCTCCAGGCCCGACCTCGCCGACGAACTGGACCGGTTTCTGAAATCTATCGGACGGATCACCGCGGCGGTTGAGGCGGAAAAGGGGGCGCTCGGGAGGCTCGTCTATGACGACTCGCTCTCAACGGACATCGGGCGGGTGACGGGGAACCTCCGCCAGGTGACCGAGCAACTGAAAAACGGCCGGGGCACGATGGGTAAGCTGATCATGGACGAAAAACTGTATTCCAGTCTTGCGTCGTTGAGCTCCCGCGCGGACACCATCATGTCCCGGGCGGCGGCCGACTCCAGCAACGTGTCGAAAATCATCGCCGACCCTGAATTTTATTCCAGGATCTCGCAACTGCTCAGGGACCTGGATCACCTGCTGGTCGACATCCGGGAAAATCCCGACCGCTACGTTAAAGTTTCCGTTTTTTAACCCTTGATCCGCCGGAGGGTGATATCGGCCGGATTCTTTATCCTCGGGCTCGTCATTTTCGGGTCACTGGTCCTCAGCTTCGGGATCGGCAAAATCCTGGACAACCTCGCATCGGCCGGTCCGGGTCTCGCCCTCGCCGTCCTCATATGGCTGGCGATCTACCTTCTCAACACCCTCTCCTGGAAGCTCGCCCTGGGACCAGCCGGCGACGCGACCTCCTTCGGGAAACTCTTCATGATCACGGTGACCGGGTTCATTATCAATTACATCACCCCGGTGGTCGCCCTCGGCGGCGAATCCTACAAGGTCCAGGCGCTTTCCGGGGGGATGGGATCGCCCGGGGCGGTCTCGGCGGTGGTTTTATACCGGATGGTGCACCTGCTGGGGCACATGCTGTTGCTGCTGGCCGGTATCGCGGTGGCGTTCTTCGTCGTGATGCTCAACCCGCCGATGGCCGTCGCGCTCGGCCTGGCGGGGCTTGTGATACTGGCCGTCATCGGGCTGACGCTGAAGGGAGCGCGGGAGGGGGTGTTCGACAGGATCGCCGCCGTCGTCGGGAAATACCGTATCCTCACGTTCCTCGCCAGGCCCGTCGGCGCGTACAGGGAGGAGCTCGCCGCGATGGACCGCGTCCTGACCGGGGTCGCCAGGAACGACCGGAGGGCCTTCCTCCTCAGCATCCTCCTGGAATTCATCAGCAGGGTGCTGATGGGAGTGGAGGTCTGGATCGTGCTGGGGGCCCTCGGGGCCGGCGTCTCCCCGCTGCAGGCGATATTCGTCTACGTGACATATTCCATCGCCATCAACCTGTTCTTCTTCATACCGATGAACGTCGGGGCGCGGGAG
>DATEDB010000335.1:0-5612 GCA_035286625.1 Bacteroidota bacterium | reverse complement strand
CGTACGCAGCGTGTCGAAATAACAGGTGTAATTGCGGGTCCAGTAGTCTGTCGCATACACCGGTCCGACATCCGCGTCCATGAAATATCCAAGGAAGACATCGTGGATGATTTTGTTCCCCGTATTGATCACCAAATAATCGAACGGAATGATCGCGCCGTAGGCGGGGTCTTTCCATGCGTAGCACTTCTGAACGACCCTGAGGTCCATCGGAAAATGTCCGGAGGACACGTCATTGTCATCGCTGGCCGAACAGTATAAGTCATTATCCGAAATCGCCGCGTAGTCCTCGTCCACATGCGGCTCGCCGTGGTCGGGAATGCCGTTTTTCTCCGTGTAGGCGTCCGGGTCATCCTTTCTTCTGTAGTTCCCACCCGCATCCGGATGGCAGAAGTCCATCGCACTACGGTCATAGTTATCATTCGCCGGATCGGCGTTGGTCACAGTATCGTATCCACCCCTGCACCCCACTTCATTGATGTCCGCGATCCCGTCGATCCCCACATCGTCGGCCATGACGGACCAGTCGCCGTCGTTATCGAGTCCGTCCAGGTCGTCTTCATCGATGAGGCCGTCGCCATCGTCGTCGCAACCGCGGCGGTTCGGCTCGCTGAGACTGTCACTCACCGATGTTCGCCAGATACGTTCTCGCAAAGGATGACGCGGATCCGGGCGGATGTATTTCTGTGCGGTATTAGCGGCGTATCCTTCTGAGACTCTTATGCTGCCGTCCACGATCCCGCCGATCCAGATTCCGCCTCCGTACACGTGTTCGATGCCGGAGCCGGCAGGGTATTCTGCACCGATCCCGGGATATGGATATGGGATTGATCCGTCCCAGGCTTCCTGTCCAATCGTCATCTGGTTGCTGATCCACACACGCATGTCGAAGCCCTGCAGCGCCCGCTTGGCGTAATTGACGTTGGTTCCGGTTGGCGCCGGGAGGTTTTTCTGCCCGGGATTCCGTGTGAATGCCGTGTGTAACAGAGTCAGCGTGAGGATGGGGAGTATAATGAATCCGACCCGGCGCAGCCGGGGATATTTCACCGGCGCGGGAAGTACCGGTGAATAGTGGAGGACGCTTTTATGGTCAGGCCCGAACATTCAGATATTCTCCTGAACTGAATGTTTTTATAACGCACCGGCGATATGGGTACCGGCGAAAATTACGGCAAGATCGTCATGAGAGGCTGATGAGAAATAATAACGATTATCGGCAGGATTGTCAACGTTTCACACCCGGACGTTGAGTGCCTGTAAAGCCTCCCCGACCACGAAATGAGATCCGGTGATCAAAATAGGCTCACGGTATCGGTTTTCGGCCTTCGCCATCCGAATTCCGGCGGCAACATCGCCCCCGATCAGGCCCGGCAAGCCGTTGCTGTGTGCGTAATCGGTGAGTTCACGTGGATTCCCCGCCCTTTCTGTCATCGGTCTCACAAAATAGAACATCCGTGCGATCGGCCCCAACAGGTCAATCATCGTCCGGTAATCTTTATCTCTCATGGCCCCGAAGACAATGCGAAACCTACCCGCATGCAGAGTCCGAAGTGCGGACACGAGCGCCCTCACCCCGTCCGGGTTGTGGGCGACATCGGCGATGACCGCCGGATCCCGGCCAACGAATTGAAACCTGCCTGAGAATCCCGCCAGTGTCCGGAGGGATGAAAAACCACGCCTGATCGCCTGTTCATCGATCAGGAATTTTTTTTCCGCTCTCCCCAGGAGCTCCAGCGCCTTGAGGGCGATCGCAGCGTTGCCGGCCTGGAAATTCCCCATCGCGCCGATGAGTAATCCCGAAATTGTCCTCTTCCCGAAACGAAAATCTACGGTCTGACCGCCCGTGGAGGACGACATCACGGGAGTGAACGACCGCCGCCGAATCCGGACCAGCCGGGAGCCCGTTCGCGCCGCCCGCTTCGAGATCGCCTCGAGCCCGGGCCCCCCCACAGGTCCGACCACGCAGGGAATGCCCGGCTTGATGATGCCCGCCTTCTCGGAGGCGATCTTCCGGAGGGTGTCACCCAGGTATTCGGTGTGTTCCAGGCCGATCGATGTAATGACGCTGACCAGGGGTGTGATGACGTTCGTCGAGTCCCACCTTCCGCCCAGTCCGGTTTCGATGACGGCGATGTCGACATGCCGGTCGGCGAAATATTGAAACGCGATCGCGGTGGTGGCATCGAAAAATGTGGCCCCGGTGCGCCTGATCTCCCGGGCGAGCCGGCGCGTGCAGCCCGCGACCCGTTCCGTGGGGATTTTCCGCCCGTCGATGCGTATCCGTTCGGTGAAACTCACCAGGTGCGGTGATGTATACAGTCCCGTCCTGTACCCGGCGGCGGTCAGCACCGCGGCGATCATCGCAGAGGTCGACCCTTTGCCGTTGGTGCCGGCGACGTGCACCGACGGGAAAACTCTTTCGGGGTGCCCCAGAACACACAGCAACGAGCGGATGTTCCCGAGACCGGCCTTGATGCCGGATTTCTGGAGGGAGTAGAGGAACCGGAGCGATGGGTTGCCGGTTTTCAATCGGCGGTTTTTCCCGTCAGAGCCAGCTGTGGATGAGCGAAATGTCCGTCCGGACTTTCAGGGCTCCAACCAGGTCGGTGACCCTCGGGATGTTATTGGAGTCGCAGTACTCCCCCAGGCCCCTCGCGATCTTCATCGACGCGGAGGGGTCGATGAAGTTGGCCGTGCCGATCTGCACGGCGGTGGCGCCCGCCAGGAGGAATTCCACGGCGTCTTCGGTGGTCATAATCCCCCCGATTCCCATGATCGGAATCTTCACCGCCTGGGCGGCCTCGTAAACCTTCGCCAGGGCGATCGGCTTGATGGCCGGTCCCGACAGGCCGCCGGTTACGGTGGAAAGTATCGGCGTCCGTTTCCGGTGATCGATCGCCATGCCCACCACCGTGTTGATGAGCGACACCCCGTCGGCCCCTTCGTCGGCCACGGCACGGGCAAATTCTGAGACGTGGGCCACGTTGGGCGTCAGTTTAATGATAAGACATTTTTTAGTGAGCGAGCGGAGACGCCTGGTGATTTCTGCGGTCATCGACGGGTTGGTCCCGAAACTCAACCCCCCCTCCTTCACATTGGGACAGGAAACGTTGATCTCGTAGCCATGGATACCCCCCTGCTCCTCGAGCAGTGAAAGGACGCCGCAATATTCGTCCACCGAGCTGGCCGCGATGTTGGCCACGATCGCCGTGTCGAAACGCCTGAGTTCCGGCAGTTTATTGGCGATGAAATCGTGCACCCCGATATTGGCCAGCCCGATCGAATTCAGCATCCCGCCGGCGGTTTCGACGATCCGGTCCGGGGGGTTGCCGTCGCGCGGGTTCATCGAAAGCGATTTGGTGACGATCCCGCCGATCAGGTTGACGTCGGAAAGTTCCGGGCAATCGTTGCCGTAACCGAACGTGCCGGAGGCGACCAGCACAGGGTTTTTCAACTCGAGGGGGCCTACGCGGACGCCTAGCTCAGCCACTATAAAACCACCAGTTTGCTGTCGAACACCGTGCCCTCCCTGCAGACGAGGGCGTATTTCCGGGGCCCGCCCGTAACTTCCACCGGACATCCCTGGCAGATGCCGATCCCGCATGCCATGGGACTTTCCAATGAGAGTTCGCAGGGGATGTTCACTTCTTCGGCGAGGACGGCCAGTGCGCGGAGCATGGGGGTGGGGCCGCAGGCGAAAATCTTCGGTCGTGCGTAGGGGGCCTGACGGAGTCGTCCCCGCAGGAGTTCGACCACCGTTCCACGAAAACCCGCCGAGCCGTCGTCGGTTGCGACCGAAACGTCTTCCATATGCTCCCGGACGATCTGCGAAGCGTTGCGCGCACCCAGGAATGTGTGAATTTTTTTTCTCGCCGATTTCAATTCCGCTGTGAGCATCGGCATCGGCGCGATCCCCAGGCCGCCCGCCACGAGCACCGCTTCATCGTACTCCCCCCTGACCCCGAAGGCATTCCCCAGCGGGCCGATCACATCCAGCTGATCGCCGGGCGGAGCCGAGGCGAGGATTCGCGTCCCGAGACCCACAACATTAAAAATGATCCGGAGCGAATCGCCCTCCCGGTGGTAGACACTGAATGGCCGGCGGAGCAGTGGAAGAAAATAGTCGCGGGTTTTAATATTGAGAAATTGCCCCGCGCGCACCGACGATGCGATTTCGGGGGCATGAAGTGAAAGCAGGTGGATGTTGCCGGCGATTTCTCGGACAGACTCGACGCGGTAGAAGCCCTGCCTCATAGGGGGGGCTGGATCATTCCGCTCTGCAATACCCCCGTCCCCGGATCGTCGTCGCCCGGATCATCATCAGGATCGGTGGGCTCCAAATCGTCCGGGTCGGGCTCATCATCAGGTTCCTGATCCTCCTCCGGATTATATCCCTCGTCGTCGGGATCCTCTCCCGGCTTTGTCACGCCCGCCGGAAGAGCGTTCCCCTGGCCCCCTGCGTCTTCCCTGGGGACCAGGCCGAGATTTTTCTTCGCCGGTCTGGCGATCGCCTTGATCTCGTTGAATTTCACGTATGTCTTGAGCTTGGAGGTGTCCTCCTTCACGGCGACGCGGGGTTCGGCGTTGTCGGCGTACACCGACGAAGGATATTCCCTGATCAGGAGCTTGTACCAGGTGTCCGCACTGTCGAGGTTGAGGTGCAGGTTTTCATAAATCCATCCGACCGCGTAGCAGGCCTTGGGTCTGATCACCGAATCGGTGGTCGTGGCATAGAGCGATTTCAGCACCGTCAGCGCGCTGTCGGGATCGTCATTGAGGAGCATCGCCTCCGCCTCGCCGTACCGGACCAGCCCGGCGCTTTCGGTGGCCGCCGTGGTATCGAGGCCGCGGTTCTTGCGCACCTGATCGGTGTATTCGGTGCGCGGGTATTGAGCCAGGAGCACGTCATACAGCGAATCGACGGCATTCGTGTCACCGAGCTCACGGCGGACTGCCGACATCGCGTAGAGCGCCTTGGGGACCAGGACGGACGAGGGATGATCCTTCACGATGCGTCCGTAATACACCAGCGCGGAATCCGGAAGGTCGAGATCGAGGAAAAGCACCCCGCCGAGTTCATACTGGCCTGTCGCGATCTTCGCTTCGAGCACGTCGGCCGAAAGAGGCTCCTTCGGCGGCGCTTTCACCGCCCCGGCAGGTTTTTTGGTTTCCCCGGCGTCCTTCCCCTTCGGTATCGTCTTCCCCTCCTCCAGGCGGGACGCGAGCGCGTTCTCGATATCCCCCGTCGCAGATTCACCATCGCCGGCGGCGGAACGCACGCCCTCATCGGGGTCGGCCACCAGATGGCGCGGCATCGAGCGGAGAGCCCGCATACTGAGGTTTTCGATCGACTGCGCCACCTCCCGACCGGATACGGGGCGTAGCTTCTCAGGATCGGTGGTTTGATGATCGGCGGGCTCCTCATCCGGCGCGACTGTGACACCTGCCGAATCCGCCGGCTCCAATGGCGCTACACCCCCCGAATCTGTCACCGAACCGCTCGTATCTGGATGGAGTAACGCGTACAGCGTGCTCTCGTCTTTCTCGAGCGACGCTTGAGTCTTGAAATAGTGGTCGAGGGAAGTAAAGCGGCGCCCGGCCTCCGCCGTGAT
>DATEDB010000334.1:0-2132 GCA_035286625.1 Bacteroidota bacterium | reverse complement strand
GTGCGCACGAATTCAGACTTGCGCATCAGGATCCCCTCGAACACCGCTTTCGTGTTGTTGACCGCCAGTCCCATGCTGCCGGCCATGAAGAGCGGGAACAGCAGTATCCGCTTGTGCCAGTCGGCGTAGACTTCCTTCTGGGAATAGAGGTAGAAGAGGAACGAGCCGAGAAACGCGAACACGAAGAGGGCCATGATGTCGAAATAGGTTTCGTATCCCCCCTGGTGCTTGATGAAGATCAGGGGCACGTTGAGGATCCCCGCCAGGAGGATGAACGGGAAGACGATGTTCCCCGTGAGGTGCAGCGTCGAATGGATTTTCGTGTTGAAGGGCAGGTCGGATTTCCAGACGCGGGGGAGGATCTTCCTCGCGGTCTCGACGGCGCCCTTGGTCCAGCGGTGCTGCTGGGATTTCAACGCGTTGATCTCCGACGGCAGTTCCGCCGGGGAGGTCACGTCGCGGAGGAATTTGAATTTCCATCCCTTCAGCTGCGCCCGGTAGCTGAGGTCCAGGTCCTCGGTCAGCGTGTCCGCCTCCCAGTTGCCCGCGTCGAAAATGCACGATTTTCTCCAGATCCCCGCCGTGCCGTTGAAGTTGATGAACATCCCCGCCCTGTTCCTGACCTGCTGCTCGATGACGAAATGCCCGTCGAGGGCCATCGCCTGCACGCGGGTCATGAAGGAATAATCGGAGTTGATGTGCTCCCAGCGGGTCTGGACCATGCCGATCGCAGGGTCGGAGAACCAGGCGAGGGTTTTCTTCAGAAAATCCCTCCGGGGGATGAAATCCGCGTCGAAGATGGCGACGAACTCTCCCGAGGCGCTCTCCAGTCCGCGTCGGAGGGCGCCGGCCTTGTACCCGGTGCGGTCGGTCCTCCGGATGTGCCGGATCTTGTGTCCGCACTCGGTATACAAAGCGACGCGCTCGGCGACGATGTCCACCGTTTCGTCGGTGGAGTCGTCGAGCACCTGGATTTCGAGCCGGTCCTTGGGGTAGTCCAGGCCGCACACGACGTCGATGAGGCGTCCCACGACGTAGACCTCGTTATAGACGGGCAGCTGGACGGTGACGAGAGGGAAATCGCGGACCGGCTCGGGCTCGGGAGTCGACGTGTTCCGGGTCCTGAGGTAGTTATAAATCATGAAAAAACCGCTCGATCCAAAAAGAAAGAGGATCGTGAGGGAGACGAAGTATGTGCCGATGACGATGTCCTGCATGAGGAAAGTTAAAATAACGAAAAATTAGGTTTTTACCAACCGGACACGGTTTCGAGAAGGATATCCTCGGTGAGCTTGTCGATCGCGGCGTCGAGCGCCGCTTTCCTGGCGGCCGGATCACCGCCGATCTCGTATTCGCCCCAATCGGAGAAGGTCTTCTCGTAGACCGTTTTTTTCAGTTTCTGGTCCCTGAACAGTGCCCGCACGCCCACGGTGATGCGGAACTTCTGGACGGTTTCCCCCGCCGCGACGACGGTGGGTTGTTCGCTGAACGATGAGACGGACCCCTCGAGGGCACAGTCGGCCCCGGTGAGGTCAGTCACCTCGAGGCTGTTATCCCGCCGGAACCGTTCGATGAGTCTGTTGGTGAAATCCTCGCGCAACGACGGCTCCGCCGAATTCGTCTGGTCGTCGAAAAGGGAAATGACCACGGTCCTGAGGTGGGCAGGGACCGACGAGCCGGTGAAAGAGTAAAAACAACCGGCGAGGAGGATCGCCGGAAGAAGGGCCGCCGGGATCATAGCCGCCCGCGGGCCGACCGGTGAGCTGGCGGTGCTTCCGCCGGGTGTGCGCCGGTTCTTCAATCCAGCCCGTACTCCTTGATTTTCCTGTAGAGCGTCCGCTCGCTGATGTTCAGGGCGCGGGAGGCAAGCCGGCGGTTCCCCGAAAACCGGTCCAGGGCGCTGATGATCATCTTTTTTTCCACTTCATCGAGTCGCATGATGTTCTCTGAACCCGAAGACGTCTCCTGGTCCACGTTCGCCTCGACGTATTCCGGGTTCTCCTGCATGACCGGCGCGCGACGGTTGCCCAGCATCGACTTGATGTCCATGATGTCGTTCTTCATCTCCAGGAGGGCCCTGTAGAGGAGTTCGCGCTCTGCCTGCTCCGGCGTTTTGTGGGCGAAGACGGGGA
>DATEDB010000333.1:0-12154 GCA_035286625.1 Bacteroidota bacterium | reverse complement strand
ATCAGCGACCAGGTGAGCAGCAGCCTCCTGAAGAAACTCATCATGAGGCCGAGGCCGTGCCACGCCATCGGGGGACTGCCCGTCGAAGAGCATATACGGCTCCTGGTGGATTGCGGCGGCGGGTTCTCGTTCCCCTCGTCTCACGCGGTGAATAATTTCGCGGCGGCGATGCTCCTTTCGCATTTTTACCCCCGCAGGAGAATGGCCCTCTTTTTCGTGGCGGGAATCGTCGCGTTCTCCCGCATCAGCGTCGGTGTGCATTATCCCTCCGACGTCCTCGGCGGGATGCTTGTGGGGATGCTGGTGGCCGCCGTGTGCATACTGGGGTGGATGCTCGTGGTAGCTTACTACCCCGGGCTGGATCCGCTGGCCCCGCCGGATGCGAAGGATCTCCCCGGTCCACCCCGATGAACGCAGATCGGCGGGTAAGAATAGCCCTGTGTCTCCTGGCGGGGATCCTTCTGGGATTGTCCTACCCTCCATCGGGGTTCGGGATTTTGGCTGTCATCGGGTTTGTCCCCCTTTTCCTGTTGCTTTCGGCCGACGAAGCCTTCGCTGACGTCTTCCGGCATTCGTACGCAACGTTTTTTATTTTCAATCTCATAACACTTTACTGGCCCGGTGGGTTCGTGCATCTCAAGGATCCGTACCTCATGGTGTCCGGGGGGCTGCTGCTTTTGGCCAATCCGATCTTCATGACGATACCGATTCTCGTATGGCATTTCATGAGGAAAACCATCGGGATGAAGCTGTCCGTCGCGGCGTTTCCCGTGATATGGGTCGCCTTCGAGTACGCGCACTCGGCCACGCAGGTGGCTTTCCCCTGGCTGACGCTCGGTTACTCGATGTCCTACGATCTTGCGGCGATACAGCTCTCGAGCGTTACCGGGGTCTACGGCGTAACGTTCTGGATCGTCTCGCTGAACGGCATGATGTTTTTTCTCCTCTCCCGGGCCATCGTTGGAAACGGCCCGGCGGGCGGGAGGGGATTGGTACCGCTTGCCGTTCTCATCGTGGTGATCTACGCCGTCCCGTATGCGTTCGGCGCCATGGACGACGGAACGGACGAGGCCGTCGACGGAATTCCGGTATCGGTCTCGCTCGTACAGCCCAACATCGATCCGTTCGAAAAGTGGGGGGGAACCGCCGCCGGGCAGCTGGGCATCCTGAAACATGTCACCGATTCGATGATCGCCCGTGATCGCCCGGACCTCGTGGTGTGGCCGGAGACTGCCGTCCCGTATTACATTCTTGCGGGTGAGTATACCGCCGAATTCCACTCCCTCAAACACTACGTGGATCGCGCGGGTATTCCGCTGTTGACCGGAATCCCCGACCTTGTTGCATACCCGGGCGCTTCCACGCCTCCGGCCGGCGCGAAACGGCTTGATGACGGCTCACCGTACGAAACGTTCAACAGTTCGATGTTGGTGCTCCCGGGCGCCGATACGGTGCAGAAATTCGCGAAAACGATCCTCGTCCCGTTCGCCGAGAGGGTGCCGTATTCCGACATCCTCGGGTTTCTGAACGCCGCCCGGTGGAATTTCGGGCTGGGAGGATGGTCTGTGGGGAGGGACACGGCGCTGTTCCGGTTGCCGGCCGCCGGTGGCGACACGGTCCGGTTCGGAAACCTGATCTGTTACGAAACCCTTTTCCCGGGCTTTGTCGGCGGCCTGGTGCGCCGCGGGGCCGGATTCCTGACGGTGGTCACCAACGACAGCTGGTGGGGTAACACCTCCGGACCGTACCAGCACAGGCAGTTCGCTGTCCTGCGTGCGGTCGAAAACAGGAGGTGGATCGCCCAGTGCGCCAACGGCGGGATCTCATTCCTGGTCGATCCCGGCGGAAGGGTCGTGGACCAGACGAAGATGTTCACGGCGGGCGGACTGGAGGGAACGCTCCGCGCCCGCACACAACAGAGTTTTTATACCCTGCACGGAGACTGGTTCGCGGAAATCTGCCTGGTCCTGACGATCTTTCTCTGCATGGCGACGGGGCTGCATCGGATCTTCCGGGCCAGGATGGAGAGGCAATCATGAGACCCATAGACCTGAGAAGCGATACCGTGACCAGACCCTCGGCGGGAATGCGGGAGGCGATGCGGAATGCTGAAGTCGGGGACGACGTCTTCGGAGAAGACCCCACGGTCAACGCCCTGCAGGAACGGGTGGCGTCGATGTTCGGGATGGAGGCCGGCTTGTTCGTCCCCACCGGCACGATGGCGAACGAAATCTGCGTCAAGCTCCATACCGAACCCGGTGACGAAATTATCGCGGGGGAAAACTCTCACATCGTCGTCTATGAAACCGGAGGTCCCGGCCTCCTCTCGGGGGTGCAGATCCAGGCGGTCCCGGATGAAAAGGGGATCCTAGATGCGGAACGGGTGGGACGCGCCGTACGGCCGGATTTTTACTTATATCCGAAAACGCGTCTGGTTTGCGTCGAAAATACGCACGGGAGATCGGGCGGTACCGTTTATCCGCTGGACCGGTTGCGGGATCTCTGGGTCCTCACCAGGGAAAAAAGGCTACGGTTGCACATTGACGGCGCGAGAATCTGGAACGCGTCGGTGGCGTCGGGAGTCGCCCTGGGCGAGTACGGACGATACGCGGATACCATTTCAGTATGTTTCTCGAAAGGACTCGGGGCTCCCGTCGGTTCAATGATCCTTTCGGACAGGAAAAATATCGAGCGGGCCAGAAAATACAGGAAAATCTTCGGAGGGAGTATGAGACAGGCGGGGATCCTGGCCGCCGGAGCAATGTTCGCCCTCGATCACCACGTCGACCTCCTGCGGGACGACCATGAAAAAGCCCGTATCTTCGCCTCGGAATTGAACCGGGGCGGGAAAATCAGCATCGACCCGGGAAGCGTGGAGACAAACATGGTCATCTTCGATATTTCCGGGACGGGACGTTCACAGCAGGTTGTGCTCACCCTTCTCAGCAAAGCCGGGGTCCTGCTGACGCCCGAGAGGGACACCGCGCTCCGCGCGGTGATGCACCTGGACGTCACCGCCGGGGAGGTCCGGACCGCGGCCACGCGAATCACGGAGACCCTATGAAGGGTTTCCGCCATAAAACGGCCATCAGGGTACGGAATATCGAGGTTGACAGGCAGGGGATAGTCCATAATGCCGTCCACCTGCAATATTTCGAAACGTGAAGTATCGAATATTTACGGAAAATCGGGTTCACGGTGGATCTTGTGCCTCTCAGCAGGAAATCGAAGGTGGTGCTTGCGCGGAACGAGGTCGACTACCTCATTCCGACTGAGTTTGACGACATCCTGAACATTTATATACGGGTTTCGATGATCGGCACTACCAGTTTCATTTTTCAGGGGGTTATCAAAAACCATGAAACCAAAAAATCGGTTGCGGAAAACCTGGCCGTGCACGTCTGGCTTCACAAGGACGGCGGCAGACCGAGGAAATTACCACGGGATTTCATCGCCGGGGTGGAAAAATTTGAGGGAGTCACGATTCCCCGGAAAATGTGATAATCGGCATAAAATAGCTGAAAACACCTCAACCGAGGATTTGCTATTCAATCTGGAGTTCTGTATATTTCAATCCTAGTTACACGAGTCCCAAACACCTGGGACTTTTTTTTTACGGTTATTCCAGACAGAGTTTTCCCTCGGACGAGCCAGTTGTGGATCGCATGTTCGTTGAACGGATCGTGGGCCGGATCAGCCCGTTTCTCGAGACGTTTCTCGGGTCGAAGGGATTATTTATCGTGGATATCATCATAAGGGGTCAGAAGGGAAACCTGGTCCTCGAGGTGTTTATCGACGGCGATACAGGCGTCAACACGGCGGCATGCGCCGAAACCAGCAGGGCCCTTTCGAAGGAACTCGATGAAAGGGTGCTCCAGGGCGAGAATTACGCGCTCACCGTCTCCTCCCCGGGTCTTGACCGTCCGTTGAAATTTCCAAGGCAGTACGCGAAACACGCAGGGAGGGAGATCATGCTCGAGGTCCGCGCTGACGGCGGCCCGGTCCGGATAACCGGGATCCTCGCCGAAGCCCGCGCGGATGCCGTCGGGATCAGAATGAAGGGCAGTGAGGCGCTCACCGAAGTCCCATTTTCGGATATCCTCGAGGCCAGAATCAAGCCGCGCTGGTGAGCGCAACGGCGCACACGGAAACAGTTTTTCACAAGGCAGACGTGTTATGAATTTCGACATCGTAGAATCCTTTTCCCAGATGGTCAGGGAAAAACGTCTCGACAAGGACATGCTTGTCGGCATCATCGAAGACGTTTTTTCAATGATGGTCCGGAAAAAATACGGACTGGAAGCCCGGTTCGACGTCATTGTCAACATGGACAAGGGCGAAATCGAGATTTATCTTGAGAAGGAAATCGTCAAGGAAATCGTGGACCCGAACCTGCAGATCGACCTGGCCACGGTCCGGAAGAAGACCGACGAGCCTCTCGACATCGGGGACGACTACGTCGAGGTCGTCGACCTCCAGAGCTTCGGCAGGCGCCTCATCATCAGTGCGAAACAGAATCTCAACCAGAGGATCAAGGAAGTCGAAAAGGAAATCATCTTCAACGAATACAGCAACACGGTCGGCGAGATCATCGTGGGGGAAATCTACCAGATCAGGAAAAACGAAATCCTCATCAACCACAACCGGAACGAACTCCTCCTCCCCAAATCGGAGCAGATCGCCAGGGAACGGTACCGCAAGGGTGAAACGATCCGCGCGATCGTGAAGGAAGTCCGGAAGGGCGCGGCAAGTCCGGTGGTGATCGTTTCCAGGGCGGATCCGCAATTCCTGACGAAACTCTTCGAAATCGAAATCCCGGAAATCTACGACGGCATCATCGAGATCAAGGGCGTCGCCCGGGAGGCCGGGGAGCGGTCGAAAGTGGCCGTGATCTCCCACGACGACCGGATCGACGCCGTTGGCGCCTGCGTCGGCATGAAGGGCGTCAGGATCCACGCGATCGTCCGCGAGATGAATAACGAGAACATCGACGTCGTCAACTACTCCGACAACCCGACCGTCTATCTCCAGCGCGCCCTCGCCCCCGCAAAGCTCAAGAGCACGGAACTCGATGAAGAGGCCAAACGCGCCACGATCGTCGTCGAAAAAGACCAGGTCTCGCTCGTCATCGGCCGCAACGGGCTGAACATCCGGCTCGCCTCCCGGCTCACGGGCTATGAAATCAACCTCATCAAGGAGGGAGTCGAGGAGGAGTACGACATGGATCTCGCCGAATTCCGTGAGGAACTCGGAGAACCGCTGCTTGAGCGGCTGATCGAGGAGGGCTACACCACGGCGCGCAACGTCATCGAAGCGCCCATAGAAAGCCTCCTGGAGATCGAGGGCCTCACCGAGGACAAAGTCGGCGAGATGAAATCCATGATGGAGAAGGAGCTCGAGGAGGCTGACATCGATGAGGATGAACTCCAGGGCCGCCTGGTGGTCACACCGACGGACGACGCCGGCACCATTGGTACCGGCGATCCGGCTCCGGCGCACGCCCAGTCTCCTGCGGAAAGGATCCCCCGGGGAAACCCTGAAGAGCAGAAGAGTCCGGAGAGTCTCTAGAACATAATCGCCCGATGAGTGCAAAGAGCTCAAATAAAAAGATCTACCAGGTTGCGAAAGAGATCAACATCTCGCACGAGACCCTGATCGAATACCTCGGCAAACGGGGACATTCGGTCAAGAGCCACATGTCGGTCGTCACCGACGAAATGATGCACGATATCCTCGCACACTTCAAGAAGGACAGGGAAGTCGCCGAGAAGCACCAGAGAAAGATCCAGAGCATCAGGGAGTCGAGGAAAAAAGCCGAACAGAAAACCACGGTCGCGGAGGCGGAAGAACCCAAAGAGAAACCAGCAAAGAAGCCCAGAAAGGCGGCCGGGAAAGTGGTGGAGGAGAGTTCCCCGGCCCCCGAGGCGGAAGTCCCCCAGCTCGCCGCCGAAGTCGCCGCACCCGGGCCGGTCGTCGCCAGCGACGTCGAGACCGCCGGGCCGGAATCGGGCGCAGGCGCACCCGGCATTCCCAAGGAGGAGATCGTTCAGGCGGCAGCCGAGACTCCCGCGCCAAAAAAACCGGAGATGTTCAGGGCGCGGCGCTCGCCGAAGATGGGACTCAAGGTCATGGGTCAGATCGACCTCGACGACGTCCGCAAGCGCGAGGCCGCCGTGGAGCCGGGCCCGAAGGCGGTCAGGTCGAAAACGTCCGGTGACGACGGCGCGGACCGCGAGCTGAAGCGGAGGAAAAAGAAGAAGCGGATCCGCACCGAGGCCACCGTGACTCCGTCGGATGATACAGAAGAGATTCTCCGCAGGGGGAAGAAACGGAAAAAAACCAGGCTCCAGGAAGTGGACAAGGAGGAGGTCAAGGGGGCCATCAAGCGAACTCTCGCGGAGATGGATGAAACCGGGGCAGCCACCAGCCGCACGACCTTCAAGAAGAAACGCAAGGAGAAGAGGCATGCCCAGGAGCTGGCCGACCAGGAGGCCCGGGAGAAGGAACAGTCGATCCTCAAGGTCACCGAGTTCGTGTCGGTCCAGGAACTTTCCAGGCTGATGGGGATCACCGCGGCGGAAGTCATCAAGAAGTGCATCGATCTCGGACTGATGGTCTCGATCAACCAAAGGCTCGAGAAGGACACCATCACCCTCGTGGCGTCGGAGTACGGTTTCGAGGTCCAGTTCTATTCGGAGATCACCCAGGACGCCGCCGATGACGAGTCCGGGGACGAAGGTGCTCTCGAACCGCGTCCGCCCGTCGTCACGATCATGGGGCACGTCGACCACGGCAAGACCTCTCTACTCGATTACATCAGGCAGAGCAACGTCGTCGCGGGCGAGGCCGGGGGAATCACACAGCATATCGGCGCCTATATGGTCGCCGTGAACGACCGGAAAATCACCTTCCTCGATACTCCCGGCCACGAGGCCTTTACGGCCATGCGCGCACGCGGCGCCCAGCTGACCGACATCGTGATCCTCGTCGTTGCCGCGGACGACAACGTCATGCCGCAGACGGTCGAGGCCATCAGCCACGCCCAGGCCGCAAACGTGCCGATTGTTATCGCAATGAACAAGACCGACAAACCCGACGCCAATCCCGAGCGCATCCGGCAGCAGTTATCGGAGAAAAACGTCCTCGTTGAGGAGTGGGGGGGCAAGTACCAGAGCGTGGAAATCTCGGCGAAGACAGGGAAAAACGTCAGCCTCCTGCTGGAAAAAATCGTCGTCGAGGCGGAAGTCCTCGACCTTAAGGCCAACCCCCACACGCGCGCGAAGGGGGGCATCATTGAAGCCAGGGTGGACCGCGGCAAGGGAACCATTGCCACGATCCTCGTCCAGAAGGGGACGCTCTCGGTGGGTGATTCATTCGTCGCCGGCGTCCAGAGCGGCCGGGTGAGGGCCATGTACGACGAACGCGGCCACAAAATGCAGAGCGCCGAACCGTCCACGCCGGTCCAGATCCTCGGCTTCGACGGCATCCCCCAGGCCGGAGACGCCTTTTTCGCCGTTGGCAGTGAACGCGAGGCGAGGGACATCAGCCTGAGGAGGCAGCAGCTCAAGCGGGAGCAGGATTTCCGCCAGATTCGCAGCCTCACACTGGACGATATCTCGAAGAAGATCCAGGACGGCCAGGTGAAGGAGCTCAACGTCATCGTCAAGGGCGACGTGGACGGATCGGTCGGCGCGCTGGCCGATTCGCTCATGAAGATCACGCACGCCGAGGTCCGGGTAAACGTCATCCACCGGGCCGTCGGGGCCATCACCGAATCGGACGTTCTGCTGGCCGCGGCCTCCGGGGCCATCATCATCGGGTTCCACATACGGCCGAACCTGAACGCGAGGGTCCTCTCCGAACAGGAAAACGTGGATATCCGCCTGTACAACATCATCTACGACGCCATCGAGGATGTCAGGAAGGCCCTCGAAGGCCTGTTGGCCCCCGCGAAAAATGAAGAGGTCACCGCGACCCTCGAGGTGCGGGACACGTTTAAAATTCCGAAGATCGGCATGGTGGCCGGTTGTTACGTCCAGGACGGCAAGATCTCCAGAGGCAACAAGGTCCGCCTGGTCAGGGACGGGATCGTGACATACGAGGGCAGCATCAGTTCCCTGAAACGGTTCAAGGACGATGTCCGGGACGTGGAATCGGGATTCGAGTGCGGATTGAGCTTGGAGGGTTTCAATGATCTCAAGGTCGGTGACACGATCGAGGCGTACAAGATCGTCGAAACCCTGAGAAAGCTGGCCTGAGAAAGCCAGCCTGGGAATGCCAGTTATGAGAAAGCCCGCCTGAGGCCGTACCGATGACGCTCCGCACCGACAGGGTCGCCTCCCTCATCAAAGAGGAAATCGGCGCGCTCCTCTCCAGGATGTACCAGGCCGCTCATTACGGGCTGGTCACAGTAACGGAAGTGAGGGTGACCCCCGACCTGCGGATCGCCAACATCTATGTGAGCATCATGGGAGATGACGCGCGGAAGAAATCCACGCTGCAGGTGATCGGACAGGACAAGAAATCCATCAGGTCTCACCTGGGTTCACACCTCAGGATCAAATTCACACCGGACATCCTGTTCCACCTTGACGACACGCTCGACAGGATGGAAAAAATCGACCGGATCATCGATAAGATTCATTCGTCGGACACTTCGGAGTGAGCCGTTCCCCGCCCGGCAGGTGTGCGGGTATCGGAAGCGGCCGATGATAGGTCAACGGAATGCAGATCGCGCGAAGTCCAGAAGAAGCAGGGTTCGTTCAAAACTCGATCGTCACGATCGGGACGTTCGACGGCATGCACCTGGGGCACCGGGCGATCATCGCCGAGGTGAAGGGCAGAAGCCGTGCGGTCACCGGACGCTCGGTGATCGTCACGTTCGATCCGCATCCCCGGTTGGTGGTGGGAAAAGGGCCGGTAGAACTGCTGACGACCCTCGACGAAAGGCTGGAGCTTTTCAGGCTCGCCGGCGTGGACCTGACGATGGTCCTGGAGTTCACCTACGGGTTTTCCCGCCAGCCCGCCGCGGAGTTTTACGAACGCTATCTCATTCGCGGGACGGGGGTGCGCGAGGTCGTCGTGGGTCAAGACCATGCCTTCGGACGGGACAGGGAGGCCGGCATCGGGACCCTGGGGGAACTCGGGACCAGGGCCGGATTCGGCGTGAGAACGGTCGGTCCGGTGTCCGTCTCCGGGAAAAGGGTCAGCAGCAGCACCGTCAGGGCTCTCCTGGCCGGCGGGAAGGTCTCCGAGGCCGCGACATTTCTCGGCAGACCGTATGGTCTGGCCGGGACGGTCGTACCGGGGGACGGCAGGGGAGCAGCACTCGGTTTTCCGACCGCGAACGTTGAGCCGGCACCGGACGGGAAAATCGTTCCGGGACGCGGGGTCTACCTCGTCGAAGCCGACGTGCGCGGCTCGGTCCGGTACGGGATGATGAATATCGGTACGAGGCCGACCTTCGTCGAGGGCGGCCCGGTGGTCATCGAACTTCACCTGTTCGAATGGAACGGGGGCATCACCGGCGAAGAACTCACGGTCAGGTTTCTCAGATACATCAGGCCGGAAAAAAAATTTTCAGACATGAACGCATTTACCACTCAATTAGAACGGGACCGCTCCGAGTGCCTCCGGCACCTCCAGTCGGTCCACTAAACACACTGCAAAGGAGCAAGGGATCATGCCTCTCACCAGGGACCAGAAACAGGAAATCATCAACAAGTACGGGAAATCCCCGACCGACTCGGGAACGCCGGAAGTCCAGATAGCGCTTCTCACAGAGCGGATCAATGAACTCTCCGGGCATTTTACCGCCCACAGCGCCGACAACCACTCGCGGCTGGGCCTGCTGAAGATGGTCGGGAAACGCCGCCGACTGCTGACCTATCTCCAGTCGAAGGGCGTCGAGAGATACCGGAAAATCATTGAAGAACTGGATCTCCGCAAATAGAGACAGGGAACGACAGGATTCAAACAACCATACCAGAGGAAAGCCAAACACATGTTGAAAAAATCGATCGACATCGGGGGCCGCGAAATCAGCCTCGAGATAGGAAGATTCGCCAAACAGGCGAGCGGGGCAGTTATGGTCCGCTGTGGAGACACGATGGTTCTTGCAACCGTGGTCGCGAAAACCGAACCGGACGAGGGAAAAGATTATTTCCCCCTCCAGGTCGAGTACCGGGAGAAGATTGCAGCCGCCGGGAAGATCCCGGGAGGGTTCCTGAAACGCGAGGGGAGGCCTTCCGACAAGGAGGTGCTTACCTCGAGGCTCATAGACAGGCCGATTAGGCCGATGTTTCCCGAAAATTTCCGGAATGAAACGCCGCTGATGGTTACCGTCTATTCCTCCGACCAGGAGAACGACGGGGATGTGCTCGGGGCGGTCGGGGCCTCAACGGCGCTCATGATCTCCGACATACCTTTCGACGGCCCGATCGCCGAGGTCAGGGTGGGCCGCAACGACGGGCAGTTCATCGTCAACCCGTCCTTCCAGCAGCTTGAAAAAAGCGACCTGGACGTGATCATCGCCGGAACCCTGACATCCATTGTCATGGTCGAGGGTGAATCGAGGGAAATCTCCGAGGCGGATATGATCTCGGCATTGAAATTCGCCCATCCCTACGTCAGGGCCCTGTGTGAATTCCAGATCGAAGTCCGGAAAGAGATCGGGGTCCCGAAAATGGAGTTTACGCCCAACCCTGTCAAGCAGGACCTCGCGCCGATTATCGAAAAAATGGCGGGCGGGAAAATCCGGGAGATCACAGGCCAGGTCCTTGCAAAGGAAAAGCGCAGCCAGATGAATGCCGAGGTGACCGAATCGGTGGTGGACGGGCTGAAATCCAACGCGGACTTTGCCGGTGCGGCGTCGAAACACGCCCCGGCGAAGGGCCCTGCGCCGACGCCGGTGGAATTCCTCGCCGGGCAGATGAAGCTCGTGAAAGAGATCCTCAACGACATCGAGTATCGCGAGATGCGGGAAATGATCCTGTCCCACGGCAAACGGCTCGACGGACGCGGGTTGACCGACATCCGTCCGATCGCCTGCGAAATCGGCCTGCTGCCCAGGGCACACGGCTCCGCGCTGTTCCAGAGGGGCGAGACGCAGAGTCTCACGACCGCGACCCTCGGCACAGCACTGGACGAAAAGATCGTCGACGGTCTCCTCCCGAAAACAACGAAACGCTTCATGCTGCATTACAACTTTCCGCCCTTCTCGGTCGGGGAGGTGGGCCGTCTCGGTTTCACCGGCCGGAGAGAAATCGGTCACGGCTATCTTGCCGAGCGCGCGCTGAAAAATATCATGCCGCTGGAAACGGAATTTCCCTACACCGTGAGGATCGTCTCCGACATCCTCGAGTCGAACGGCTCATCGTCGATGGCGACGGTCTGCGCCGGGTCCCTCTCGCTGATGGACGCCGGTGTCCCGCTGAAAAAGAGCGTCGCCGGGATCGCGATGGGACTGATCAAGGAAAGTGACCGGTTGGCGATCCTCTCTGACATCCTGGGCAACGAGGATCATCTGGGCGACATGGATTTCAAGGTCGCGGGGACACGGGACGGGATCACGGCCTTCCAGATGGACATCAAGATCCAGGGAATCTCCTTCGACATCTTCGAGAAAGCCCTTGCGCAGGCAAAGGACGGCAGGCTCCACATCCTCGGGGCCATGGAAAAAACCATCGACCGGCCCAGGCCCGACCTGTCGCCCTACGCACCGCGGCTCACCACCATCAAGATACCAGTGGACCTCATCGGCTCGGTCATCGGACCCGGCGGCAAGATCATCCGCCAGATCGTCAAGGACACCGGCGCCGAAATCAATATCGAGGACGACGGAACGATCGTCATCGCGTCAGTTTCCGCAGAAGGCACCGAGAAAGCCCTGGCGATCATCAACAGGATCACCGAGGTGCCGGAGGTCGGAAAAACCTACAAGGGGAAGGTCGTGAGGATCATGGACTTCGGGGCGTTCGTGGAATTTCTCCCCGGCAAGGACGGCCTGGTCCACATTTCACAGCTGGCGCTCAACCGCGTCGAAAAGGTGACGGACGCGGTGAACATCGGCGACGAGGTGAACGTGAAACTCGTCCAGAAGGACACAGAAGGCAGGTACAACCTGAGCATTAAAGTCCTCCATCCCGACTATGAC
>DATEDB010000332.1:0-2419 GCA_035286625.1 Bacteroidota bacterium | reverse complement strand
ATGATCTCGTCGGCCATGCGGTTTTTCTCGCCACCTCCCGCCGGCTCGGTATGTTCGGGATCCATCGTCCAGACTTTTTCCCGCGTCCGGGCGTTGATGATCCATCCGTGGTCGGCCATCTTCCGGCGCGAATACACGCGTTCACCGAGGGCGTATACCCGGAGCGACGATTTTTGCCTGAGCGTGAATGTGGCGGATTTCAGGTCGTCGTTGCCAACCCCGGTGAGGCTGATGAGGGATTCTTCCTTCTCATCGCCGGATGTCAGGGAGATGCCGGCGGCGTCCTTCGGGTCGTGGAGATAGACCGTGATGCCGTAGTTCAGCGGGTCGAAGGGAGGCGCGGCATTCCAGTCGGGCGACGAATGCGAGTCGTCGGTCATGTAGGTGAGCACGTAATCCCCGGTGTTGAGCCGGACGTCGCCGTCGAATTGGATGTTCTTTTTGGCCCCGCCCGCGGGGGTCGCGTCATCGCGCTCAAGGGACCAGACCCGCTCGCGCGTGGACCGGTTGATGATCCAGCCGCCGTCTACGGTGTGACCGCTGTTCGCTTCCTCCCCAAGGCAATACACACCGATTGTGACGGGGTGTATCACGTGAAAGCCGGCGCGGATTCTTGCCTTTTCGCCGACGCCCACGGATTTAAAGACCACGTTCCTGCGCTCCGTGGGGGGGGTGAAAGTCGTGCAGCGTGCGTTGTCATCGAGGGTAACGTCGATTCCCCACAATTTCGATTGATCCTCCCATTCATGCCGGGTATCATCGCCGAACCAGTCTTCGAACCAGTCGAACACCCCCTTCTTCTTTCCGCCTACGTCTCCGTTCGCCCTCCGACGGTCGATGTTGATGTAGAAATTCGAGAACCACGATGAGCCGCCGAAGGCATATGCAGCGAAGTAGATTTCGTAGCTTCCCTTCGGAAGGTCCACCGAGCCGTCGAACTCCCGCCCTTTTTTGACCCTGTCGGTGTTCCCGAGGTCCATGACCCAGACCGGGTGCCTGGTGGCCGCGTTGATGATCCAGCCGTAGGCGAACATCCCCATCTCGCTCATTTTTCTGTTGTCGATCCCGTCGCCGAGCGCCCTGATCTTCACGGTTGCGTCACGGTCGAGCGTGATCCCCGCGGATTTTAATTCTTCGGATTCGAAATTCCTGAGAGAAACGACTGTCCGTTCCCCGGCGAGGGCGGAGGCCACCGGCCCGTCCGATCCGCCGGAATAGAGAAACAGCGTCACGGCGGCTGTCATGAGGAATGCGTTCGACAGGAACTTGTGGTTCATGATCATGTGAGCCGGAATAATCGAAGCATGATATTGAAGAGTCCCCTTTCTTCAGCGTGATACGGAAACGGGCCCCCGAATGTTGCGTCCCCCAAATGGGTATTGGCGAATCCGGCATGGAATGCGTGTATTTTCACCGTTGCCCCGCGAATGACCCCCAATTGCCGGCTATTTTGCATCTGCACACGGAAAGTGGTAAGTTTGACCGACCTCCATGCACCCCCCTTCCAAAATTCTGATCATCCGGTTCAGCTCGATCGGCGACATCGTACTCACCAACCCGGTCATCCGGTTCCTCAGGAAACAATTTCCCGGCGCCCGGCTGGATTTTCTGACGAAGAAGCGGTACGCCGACCTGCTGCGTTGGAACGCGGACCTTTCCAATGTCATCCTGCTCGAATCGGATGACGACGGCGGACTCGGCCAGCTCCGGAGAAAAATCCGTGAGATCCGTTACGACCTCATCGTGGATCTCCACAACAGCCTCCGGAGCAGATACCTGAGGACGTTCGCCGGCGCACGCAGCGTACGGGTGGTGAACAAGCACGCCATCCGACGGTCGCTCCTTGTCGTTTTCAAAAAAAACCTGTTTAAAAACGTGAGATCGGTGCCGGACAGGTATTGTGACACGGTGAGGCGGTTCGGGGATCCGGACACCAGGGTGGATTTTCCCCTCCCCGGGGAGATCGTGGAGACTGCCACCGGCCTGATGTATGCGGGTAAATTCACCGTGAACGACCGGATTGTCGGGTTCGCGCCCTCCGCGGCGTATTTTTCGAAACGATGGCCGATGGACCGGTTCGTGAAACTCGGGAAATCCCTTGCTTCGTCCGACAGCGTGAAAATCATTATCTTCGGGAGCGCCGACGACACAGAGATGTGCGCCGACATCGCGCACCTGGTCAATTCCGGGGCGGGCGCCCACTGCGCGGAAAATTACGCCGGCAGACTCTCTCTTGCCGAAACGGCCGTCGTCGCGGGACACTGTTCGGTTTTTGTCACCAACGACACGGGGGTGATGCATCTGGCAGCCGCGCGCGGGGCCAGGGTGGTCGCGCTCTTCGGCTCCTCGGTGAGGGAGTTTGGCTTCTCCCCGCAGGGGGAGGGCAACGTCGTCCTGGAAAGCCGCGGACTGGAATGCC
>DATEDB010000331.1:0-10954 GCA_035286625.1 Bacteroidota bacterium | reverse complement strand
CAGGTCCGTGAGGGGGTAGTTCGTCACGCCGCTCGCCCCGATATTGTATACGGCGCCCGAGTGGGTTTTCGCCCAGTGCATGTACTCCGATTTCACGGGCCTTTCCGTGCCGGCCATCTCAGTCTCCTTTCCCGGTGCCGCCCGCCGGGCCGCCGCCGGCCCCCCCCCGCCAGAAATAATACACCGGGATCCCGGTGACGAGTATCCCTATGCCGATGAGCGTGTTGACCGGATAGGAATAGACCGTGGTGATCACGACGGCGGCGCACACGAGAATGAACGCGATGGTGGTGAAGGGATGTCCCGGTACCCGGTACGCGCAGGCGTCCCTCCCGTCAGCGCGGCGGAAAACAAAAAGACATGCCGCCGAAAGCCCGAAAAAAATGAAATCGTCGGACACGACATAGCTCAGGATCTGTTCGTACGTCCCGGAGAGTGTGACCAGGATCGCAGCGGCGCCCTGCAGGAGGATGGCCATGACGGGTACGTGCGTCCGCGGATGCAGCTTCGAAACGTTTCGGAAAAAAAGCCCGTCTTCCGCCATGGCGAAATACACCCTGGGGGCTGTCAGTATCCCCTGGCTGAGGAATCCGAATGTGGAAACCATGATTCCGCAGGCGATCACTTTCGCCCCGGTTTCGCCCAGGACCGAACGCATCACTTCCGATGCCGGCGCCGGTGAAAGCGCGAGGCCGTCGGCTCCCAGGACCATGATGCTTACAATATTCACCGAGAGGTAGAGCGCCACCACTCCAAGGACGCCGAACAGCAGTCCCCGCGGCAGATTTTTCTCTGGTGTTTTGATCTCGCCGGCGATGAAATTCGCCGTCTGCCAGCCCCCGTAAGCGAACATCACCGGGACCATCGCCGCGCCGAAAGAAGTCAGGAGGTCGAACCCGCTCCCGAGGGACGTCGGGGCGTCCGCGTCGAACCGGCTTGTCCCGGAAAACAGGTAGCCGCACACCACCAGCAGGACGATCGCGGCGATCTTGATCACCATCAGGCCGCTCTGAACGGTTCCCCCCGTCCTGACCCCGAGGCAATTCACTCCGGTGAGGATCGCCAGTGCGCCGGCGGCGAGGGACCATTCGGGCAGGGAAGTCCCGGTCAGCGAGATCGTATACCGGGAGAAAGTCATCGCCACCGCGGCGAGACCGCCCGAGGTGCTGACCAGAAAGAGGCCCCAGCCGAAGAGGAACGCCGGCAACGGATGGAAGGCTTCGCGAATGTATGCATACTGGCCGCCGACCGCCGGTCTCCTGGCGGCGAGTTCGGCGTAGATGAACGCCCCGGCGAGGGCGAGCACGCCCCCGAACGACCACGCGCCTAAAATCAGCCACGGTGTGTCCACGATGCGGGCCACCACGTGGGGATTCATGAAAATCCCCGAGCCGACGATGCCTCCCATGACGAGCATGACCGCGTCGAAAAGCCCGAGCCGCCGGGCAAATCCAGCTCCTCCCGTCCCCGAAGGGCGCGGGGGGTGGCCGTTTTCTCCGGACTCTCTCAGAGCACTCAATTTTTTAGGTTTCCGCGATGAAAGGGTGAATATATCGATTACCGGATGGAAGTTCAAACTCCCCCCCGCATGTCGCATCGCAAAAATATTTTTGTATCTTTACCGTACCGGATCGGACGGCCCCCCGAACCGGCACATTCGCCAAAATTCCGTTGATACAGACAATGCACAATCCTTCCGCGCGTGCTGTCGTCGCAATTCTGCTTTTTCTGGCGCCGGCCCTTCACGCGACACCCGGAGGTGACGGCATGGCCGACTCGGTCAGGACGGAATTCCTCCACGCTTGGAACGGTTATAAACGGTACGCCTGGGGCCACGACGCGCTCAAACCGCTCAGCCGGACGCCGCACGACTGGTACGGGGTTTCATTGTATATGACCCCGGTGGACGCCTTCGATACGATGGTGCTGATGGGATTGACCGACGAGGCGGCCGGGGCCAAAAAACTCATCCTCGACAGCCTCACTTTCGATCTCGACCTGGAAGTCCAGAGTTTCGAAATCACCATCAGGCTCCTGGGCGGCCTGCTCTCGGCGTACCAGCTGGACGGAGACAGGAGGTTTCTCTCCCTGGCCGAGGATCTGGGCGCCCGGCTGCTCCCGGTATTTTCATCGCCCACCGGCATGCCATACCGGTATGTCAATCTGCGGACCGGCCGGATCCGCGATTCGATCAACAACCCGGCGGAAATCGGGACCTCGTTGCTGGAGTTCGGAACGCTCTCAAAACTCACCGGAAAAAACATCTACTACGAGTCATCGAAGAAAGCCCTCCGGGGGCTCTACGCCCGCCGAGCGCCGATCGGCCTTGTCGGCACATGGATTAACGTGGAGACGGGAGAGTGGGTGAACCCCACATCGCATATCGGCGGGGCGATCGACTCCTATTACGAATACCTTGTCAAATCCTGGTTGCTGTTCGGTGACCGGGAGTGTCGCGAAATGTGGGAAACCCACATCGGCCCGATCAACCGGTATCTCGCCGATACGAGTGCTGGCGGATTATGGTACGGGCAGGCCGACATGAACACCGGAGCGCGCACCGGGACGAGGTTCGGAGCCCTGGAGGCATTTTTCCCAGCCGTTCTCATACTGGGCGGCGATACGGCCCGCGCGGCACGCCTTGAAGAATCGGTTTTCAGGATGTGGAACCTGTACGGGATAGAACCGGAGGAGATCGACTATCAGATGATGGAGGTGACTTCGCCGCAATATGTCCTGAGGCCCGAGGCAATCGAGTCGGCCTATTATCTCTACCGGGCGACGGGGAACCCCCGTTACCGTGAGATGGCGGAGGTGTTTTTCGCGGGATTGAAAAAATCCTGCCGCACGGAATCAGGTTATGCCCACCTGCAAAGCGTCGTCACCGGGGAGAAAACCGATGCGATGGAAAGTTTTTTCTTCGCGGAAACACTGAAATATCTATATCTGATCTTCGCCCCGGACAGCGTCCTGCCGTTCGGTTCGGCCGTCTTCATGACCGAGGCCCATCCGGTCCGGAGGACGTGGTAACGGGTTCTGAGTGAAAAGATGAATCATTCATCAGGGAACGTCAGCCCCGATAGAATACAAGGAGGGACCACATGACATACACGTACGAACAGCTCAGCAAAATGACCGTCTCACGCCTTCGGGAAATCGGTCACGCGCTCAACCACCCGGACCTGGAAGGCATCGCCAATCTGCACAAGGAAAAACTCCTTCCCCTGCTCTGCGGCGTGCTGGGGATTGACGCGCGCGAACACCACGAGATCGTGGGAATAGACAAGGCCGCCATCAAGCAGAAGATCAGGGCACTCAAAAAAGAACGATCTTCGGCCCTCGAGGCGAAAGATCGGGTCAAACTCGCCGAGGTGAGGGAAAATATTCACAAACTGAAGCGGCTTCTCAGAAAATCTCTGATTTAGTCCGCATTCACCCCGGACCTGCATTTTGTAAAATGGGCGGGATTTTCCTATATTCGACGTGCTCCATCACCTGGACCCTCTGAAACAGGTCAAAAGGAGCCCGTAGCTCAGGGGTAGAGCATCTGCCTTTTAAGCAGAGGGTCGTTGGTTCGATCCCAACCGGGCTCACGATTTGCGCGAGTGGTGGAACTGGCAGACACACCATCTTGAGGGGGTGGCGCCCGAAAGGGCATGCGAGTTCAAGTCTCGCCTCGCGCACGAGAGCTGAATCTCTTGACTTTTACCGGAATACGCCGTAATTTAACGTCACCTCTGGAAATGGCTTATTATGATGGGGTTTCGAATCATACTCTGCACCATGCTCTTGTTCCTGCTGCTGCCGCCGGTGACCCGTGCCGATGTCATCCGGCAGGGAACGCTGCAGGCGACAAGCGACGGGATAGACGTCACCGTCCGGTGGATCACCGATGACGAATCGGGGGTGGCGAGATTCGAGATCGAAAGACGCGGCGGCACTGATGGTGATTTCGCGGCCATCGGCGGCATGGACCCCAAGGGACCCTCGCTGTACGAATTTGTCGACCACTCCGCCTTCCTCAAAACAGGTTCACTTTACCAGTACCGGATTAAAATCACCTTCACCGACGGCCGGGCCCCGTTCTATACCACCCCGTTGACCGTCTCACACACCGTTTCGGGAGTGCGGAGGACGTGGGGTAGCATCAAGGCGATGTTCAGGTAACTTTTCAGACATCGGAGAACATGAGATTTTTCAGGAGCGGGCCGGGGCGTTCGCTCTTTTTTTTTGCCGACGCGCCACCGGCGGACCTCCCGGATGGGTAAGAAACTTATCCTCGCCTCGGGCTCACCGAGGCGACAGAAACTTCTCCGCCAGATCGGACTGGCGTTTACAGTCGATCCGAGCACGGTGGAGGAATCATACGATGCGGCCCTCCCGCCCGGACGTATTGTCGAGAACCTCTCCCGGCTCAAGGCCGTCCAGGTCGCAGAGAGACACCCCGAGGGAATCGTCATCGGGGCGGACACGCTGGTCCTGCTTGACGGACAGGTGCTCGGGAAACCCTCCGGTCCGGCCGAGGCCGTCAGGATGCTTGGGATGCTCAGCGGCCGGACCCACGAAGTCTACACCGGTTTCTGTCTGATCGTCAATCCCGGCGGGAAGACACTCTCGGATCACGAGGTGACGCACGTGACCTTCCGGGACCTTGATCCGGCGGAAATCGAGGCGTACGTGCGGTCGGGTTCACCAATGGACAAAGCGGGGGCATACGGCATCCAGGACGATTTCGGGGCCATTTTCGTAGAAAAAATCCACGGTTGTTTCTACAATGTCGTGGGTTTTCCGCTCACGCGCTTCTATGTGCGGTACCGTGAAATGAGTTTGGAGTGATTATGGACAGGAAAATACGTGTGTTGATTGCGAAGGTGGGCCTCGACGGGCATGACAGGGGCGCCAAGGTCATTGCCGCGGCGCTTCGGGATGCCGGGATGGAAGTGATTTATACCGGCCTGCGAAAAACCCCGGAGATGGTCGTGGAAGCGGCACTCCAGGAAGACGTGGACGCCATTGGCGTCAGTCTGCTGAGCGGAGCGCATATGACCATCTTTCCGAGGATCCTGGGGCTCATGAAGGAGAAGGGGCTGGAGGGAGTCCTCCTGTTCGGGGGCGGGATCATCCCGGACCAGGACATCAGGACGCTGACCGGCGCGGGGGTGGGGGCGCTGTTCACTCCCGGCGCGTCCACGCTCGACATCGTCGCCTATGTCAAAAACTGGATGGAGCGGCATCCGCGGAACTGACGAACCGGCCTGCCCCCCTCAGGCGTCCAGCCAGATCCGCGGTTCTCCCGCCATCCGACTCTCTTCGGAATCGTCGCCCTCCTCCTCGTCGCGTACCACGCTGTCGGTGCGGATGCTGATCCCCTCGGGGGAGAATCCGAACAGATCCTCGGTTGAGAAAATCTTCCGGAAATCCGCGGGAGTGAAGAACGGCTCGAATTTCCGTGAGATCTCATCAAGCCGTTTCAGGTAGAACTGGACATTTTCATCTGGTGCGACGGGATCCCAGCCGTCGGAAAGCCTGCAATTCTGAAAACCCACGCCCGAGGCATCCTTCCCGGTGATGTAATACGAAACTTTCTCGCCCCTCCTCCAGCTTCCGAGTTCCCTCAGGGCCGCCTCGTACGGGGCCGATCGGTTTCTTTTCCCCGCGGCCACGTCGGCCCCGTATTCCTCGGGCGAATCACGAAGTGTTTCGGTTTTAGAGAAATCCCCGGATTCCAACCTGTTGGAGGATATATCCCTGTATAATTTCAGATAGGCGTCGTGGAGGGCGGACACATCGGCGTGCAGGATGGCCTCGATGCACTGACGGATATACCGTCGCCCGAACCGTTCGATGCTCCGGGAAGTGAGGGATGATCCCTTCAGCGTAATCCTGCCGTCGTACCCGAGGAGGGCGTAGTTTTTCGCCTTGTAACTGAGCATCGAACGATACCGTCCGTTCAGGGTCAGGACGATCCCTTCCGGAAGGGTGGCGGCGAGTTTCTCGACGAAGCGTGCCTCGGCTTTCTCGGTCCGGAGACGGGGAGGGGGGACGAAAAAGACGCCGTCGGTGTCCACCTCCACCACATTTCCCCCTTCCTCCCCGATGACCGATATGAGTCCCCTCAGCAACTCCTGGCCTTTCCTGGTGACCCTGTCTGCGGCGATCGAATCGTTAAACAGCCCCCGGCTGTACCCGAGATATCCGTAGAACGAATTAATCAGGATCTTGAACGAGGATTGAACGGCATCCAGTTTCGCCTTCTGTGATGTGTCTTTAGCGGTCTTCATCTCGCGCTTCGCCTGAAGACGCCGTTTGGTCAGACTTTCCAGCATCGCGGAAAACACTCCCAGCGTTTCGCTGTGAGGGAAAATCACTTCGGTCAGCATGATCGACGGGTACAGCGACTCGACGTCGATGTCCAGGATGGGTCCGAGCACACCGGTCTGAAAGACATCGGCGTAACCCCCGGTCGTCGGATGGGTCGGCTCCGGAGAGGGGATCGAAACCCTCTGCCGGACATATTCCCGTATAATCATGCTTTCGATTTTAGTGACCGACCCGTTCCTTGCCGCAGTACCGTAATTGAAAGGGGTCATCTGGGAAAGGTAGAAGTAGGGAGGAGAGAGCAAGTCGCTCAGGAGTCTCGTTTCTGTGACATCATCAAGGGCGTAGGCCGCGAGCTTATCAGGTTCGTGGTCCCATGTCCAGGAGATTCGATCGGGGTTGATATAGACGCGGTTATCCGTCGCGAATCCAAAGTGTTGCGCCGCGTATTTCAAGCCGTAACTCTCCAGTTTCCGCCGTGAGTGATCGTACGTTTGCAACAGCAGCCATGTGTCGATGATATGCCGGCCAGGGATGTCCTGGATCTGGATTTCCATCGCCCGTTCGGTCCTCATCTGTCTCCCGTCGGAGGGTTTCAGTCTGATGCCGTCCCTCCCCAGCATGGGCTCCACTCCGTGCAGCCGGCACCGCCGCAGGATATAGGGCAGATCGAAGTTGTAGATGTTGTGTCCCTCGATGACGTCCGGATCCTTCTCGGTGATGATCCCGAACAGTCGGGAGAGCATCTCCGGTTCGGAGAGAGCTCTCCCGTCGAGCACTTCGGCGTAGCCCCGGCTGTCCGAAACCGCTATGAGGATGATCCGGTCTTCCGGGCGGTCGGGGTCGCTGAACCTGCTGGTGCGGCCGGAGTATGTCTCGATGTCGAGCTGGAACCTGTGCAGGTCTTCGAACTGCATACCGTTAAAGAGCGTCACTCCGCTCTGTACAAGATATTGCGACACCGGATCCGGGCGCAGAAGGAGGGCGGGGACGTCAAGGTAGGAGGCGGCGGAGACCTTCAGTCTGTCTGTGTAGCGGTCGAGGATGAAACGGACCGCCTCCCACATGTCGGACCAGCGCGTGAAGGCGGCCAGGGACCGGTAATACTTATCCCCGGAGAGCTCCTTGAGCCACAACTTTTTCGGGTACCCCTCCAGGAGGGTCGGGTCGGCGATGTGGAAGAAGGGGAAAAACTCCGCGTCACGGGACGCGATCCCGTCGTCCGACCTGAGGTACAATCGCATACGGTCGTCGGCGGCGTGGTGAACACAGACGACCCCACGTTCACCGCTATGACCGGTAAGAAGAGGATCCACCATTGTGAACCCTGTACACAACGCCGGTAGTCGCGCGACCGGCTATTTTTTATCCAGGAACGGACTGATGAGGTCCATCGGAAACGGAAAAATGATTGTGGAATTCTTGTCCGCCCCGACCTCGGTCATGGTTTGCAGATATCTCAGCTGGAGCGCGATCGAGTTCTGTCCCATGATTTTGGCCGCCTCAGAGAGTTTCTGGCTGGCCTGGAGTTCACCCTCGGCGTGAACCACCTTGGCGCGGCGTTCCCTTTCGGCCTCGGCCTGCCTGGCCATGGCGCGCTGCATTTCGGGGGGAAGGTCGATCTGCTTCACTTCCACATTGGACACCTTGATCCCCCACGGCTCGGTGTGCTCGTCGATGATCACCTGGAGCTGCGTGTTGATCTTGTCCCTCTGGGCGAGCAGGTCGTCGAGCTCCGACTGGCCGAGAATGCTCCGCAGGGTGGTCTGGGAGAGCTGGGAGGTCGCGAAGAGGTAATTCTCCACTTCGACGATGGCTTTCGCCGCCCCGAGGACGCGGAAGTAGACCACCGCGTTCACCTTGATCGAGACGTTGTCCTTCGTGATCACATCCTGGGGAGGGATATCCAGAACGACCGTGCGAAGACTCACCTTGACCATCTTGTCGATCAGGGGTATCAACAGGATCAATCCGGGTCCCTTCTCCCCGATGAGACGACCGAGGCGGAAAACCACGCCCCGTTCGTATTCGCGAAGAATCCTGACCGCGTTGGAAATAATGATAATGCCGAAGAAAACGATGACGACGAAAACCAACGATATTCCCTGCATAACTCCTCCGTGATGTTTTAAGCGTTCTTCTTTTTGACTATCAGCTTAAGATTGGCGCTTTTCTCCACGATGACCGCCTCACCCGGCGCGACCGCCTCGCCGGATGTCACCGCCGACCAGATCTCGCCATGAACCTTCACCCTGCCTTCCGGTGATAAAGCGGTAAGCGCCACGCCCTCCTCACCGACAATGCCCGCTGATCCTGTCGTCGGCTTTCTCCTCTGCGCCTTCAGCCCCATGCCGATCACGAAGAGGAAAAAGATGGCGGTGACGGCGACGCTCGTGAGAATCACCTCCCAGGAGACCGCCACCGCCTCGAGCAATGAATCGCTTTTAAAAAGCATGATCGACCCCATCGCGAGTGATATAATGCCACCTATGCTGAGCAGTCCGTGGCTGACGATTTTGATTTCCAGGAGGAAGAGAATCACCGAGAAGGCGATCAGCCCGACCCCGGCGTAGTTCACCGGGAGTGTGTGAAGCGAGTAAAACGCCAGGATGAGCGAGATGACACCCACAACCCCGGGAAATATCGAGCCCGGGTTGTAGAGTTCGAACATGAGCCCGTATATTCCGAGCATCATGAAGATGTAGGCAATGTTCGGATCGCTGACGATGTCCAGGATGTCCTGCTGAAAGGATTTTTTGACTTCCACAACGAAGGCGCCGGAGAGCCGCAACGTGTCGGCCACACCTCGCACGGAGACCACTTTTCCCTCGAGGCCCGAAAACAGGGAAGGGAGATCCGCCGCCACCAGGTCTATCACGCCTTCTTTGAGGGCTTCAGCTTCGGTAATGGAGATACTGTTCCTCACTGATTCCTCAGCCCAGCGCACGTTGCGGTGCCGTTTTTCACTGATCGAACGAATGAATGCAGCTGCGTCATTCGTCATCTTCTCCGTCATCACGGAGTCCATTTCCGAGCCCACAGAAACCGGGTGTGCCGCGCCGATATTGGTACCCGGTGACATCGCGGCGATGTGGGCCGCCAGAGTGATAAACACACCGGCGGAGGCGGCCTGGGCGCCTCCAGGTGAAACATAAACGATGACCGGGATCGGGGCTTCAAGGAGATCGGAGACGATGTTTCTGGTGGATTTCAGAAGACCGCCGGGAGTGTTCAGCCGAATCACGATTGCCACCGAACCGTTTTCTCCCGCATCCGCGATGGATTGATGTATGAAATCGGCGGTCGAAGGGTTAATCGCCGTTTCAACGGTGATGAGGGTGACTTTTCCGGTGGCAGCGGCGGGGGACACCGGGGCAGAGAAAAATACCGATATCAGCGATATCAGGAAGACGACTCTCATCCGGACACTCCAAAACCTTCAAGATGATCATTTCCGCGGTGTGCGGCCGTCGTAGAGCTGTGCGGAAAGGGAGAGATTCGAACTCTCGGTACCCTTGCAGGTACACACGCTTTCCAGGCGTGCCAGTTAAACCGCTCCTGCACCTTTCCGGATTGCTGACGAGGTCGTTGTTCGTCGAGGGGTAACATCGTTCAGCTGAATATAGTGGAAATCCAACCCATATCAAAAGGAACCGGGGGAAGGCAGGGTCATGCCCTGCGGGAAAAGGAAACGCCCAGGTCGGGGGCGTGCCTGGGCGTTTGTTGAAATCTGTCCGTGCCAATAGGGACAAAGCACGAACAGACATGGGCTGGTACATTGAACACTGCTATGGTAAGGAAACGCTCTCCCACTGTCAAGGATTGAAATATTAAATTTGTTTAATAATTATTTTTATAATGGCTTAATAAAATCTTCAGACCCAATTTCTCCCCGGTGGGCACGTCCCGGTCGTCATCCGCTTAGACCCGGCTACTTGAAAATAATACTTTCAGATATCCGCTGTAAGATTTATATTTACAAAAGAGATAACCCGGGTTATTGCGCTGAAATTCTTGTATTGAACGCATTATGTTTTTAGCGAAAATTACAGTAAGGAGGATGAAGATGAAAAGACCACGTCTCCCCAGCGCCATGTTGATCGTTGCGCTGGTTTTTACGGGCACTACCGGTGTTTTATATCCGGAATATCCGTCCGGTGGGCCCACTCCGGTCGCCCCACCCGGGACATATTCGATCGTCGCGGGAGACCCCGTGACGGGGGATCTCGGTGTGGCCGTGCAATCCAGGTTTCTCGGCGTCGGGTCTGTCGTGCCGTGGGCGAAGGCGAACGTCGGGGCGGTCGCCACACAGGCCCGGGCGAACACAACGTATGGTCCCGAAGGATTGCGCATGCTCGCGTCCGGGTGGACCGCGCAGGAAGTGCTGGATTCGCTCATCACCGTGGATCCCGACAGGGAATTCCGCCAGGTCGGGATCGTGGATGCCATGGGGAATTCCGCGGCGTTCACCGGGAGAGAGTGCGCCGGCTACGCGGGTCAGGTGCGCGGGGCGGGTTATTCCGTGCAGGGGAACATCCTGACCGGCGAACAGGTCCTGACGGCAATGTCCGCGGCGTTCGAACGAACCGGTGGTGACCTGGCCGACAGGCTCCTGGCCGCTCTGGACGCCGGCGAG
>DATEDB010000330.1:0-2289 GCA_035286625.1 Bacteroidota bacterium | reverse complement strand
CCCCGCCGGTGGAGAACGGGAGTGTGAACGACCCGGCCAGCCTGTTGTTCCTCGTGTCCTTGAGGTCCGTCCCGACCGTGAGATTGTACGTCACAGCCTCCATGAGGGTGTCCGACGGAACGATCGCGACCTCGGTGCTGGACCATTCGAACCCGAGGCGTCCCGCCGGCGGGGACAGAAAGACCGATTCCTGGAACGAGCGCTTGTCGACGTATTCGGAGAATCGGACGATGAACCTTTCCCCGTGATAGTTGAGCTCCCCGGGAACCGGTACGGTGGAGACGATTTCCGGGGGATCGGTATCCGCCGGACCACCCGCCGGGGGGACCTGCGAAGCGCATCCGGCGCCGAGAAGGGCGATGAAAGCGCAGGCCAGGACCGGACGCGCGGGAAGCGGTTTCATCTAACCACCCTCCTTTGCCGCCGCTTCGCGTTTCTTCCGGTAACTCCGGACCTCCCTCAGATGTTCGGCGTAGGTCCTGGAGAACGTGTGGCCGCCGCCGCCGCTTGCCACGAAGAAATAAAACCCGTGCTTCTCGGGGTTGAGCGCGGCGATGATCGACGCCCTGCCGGGATTGTTGATCGGCCCGGGCGGCAGTCCGGAGTTGCGGTATGTATTATAGGGGGATGTCCGGTTCAGGTCGGCGTAGCTGATCCTCCGGGGACCGTCTTCGAGGATGTACTGGATCGTGGGGTCCGCCTGCAGTCTCATCCGTTTTCTCAGCCGGTTGAAATACACGCCCGAGATCCTCGCGCGTTCGGAGTCCACACTCGTTTCCGCCTCGATGATCGAGGCCAGCGTAAGGACCTCGTGGACGGACATTCCGCGGTCCGCCGCCACCCGGCGCAGGCTGTCGTCAAAAAAATTGAGGAAGGCTCCCGCCATCGAGGAGAGCACGATGCTGTCTGATTCCTGCCAGTAAAAGCTGTAGATGCCGGGCATGAGGTACCCCTCCAGGGAGGGGGCATCGATCCCGAAGGTCCGGATGAAGGAAGTGTCCGTCACGAGCGAACTGACGGCCGTCGTGTCGAGACCGAGGGTCCTCCCCAGGAGAGACGGAATCTGGCGGGTTTTGTACCCTTCGGTCACGGTAAGGTACACCAGCTCCACCGAAGTGCCGTTTTCGAGGTCATCGAGGATGTCGCTGTTCGACATGCCGGGCCTGAAACGGTATCTGCCGATCTGCATCTTTCGTGTGGATCCGAGCACCCTCGCGGCGACGTTGAACAGAAACCTGCTGCGAACGACCCCGGAGACGATCAGCGTGTCTTCGATCTGCCTGAAGGTGTCTCCCTTCGAAACGGTGATGATCCTGTCGCCAACGAAGGTGTTGGGCGCCCAGAGGACGAGGTACGCGCAGGCGAGGCCCGCGACGATCACAACAAGCAGCGCGGCACTCAGGCGCCGCCCGTGGCCCCGGGCGCCGCGTTTCTTTTTTCGGCGGGAAAACGTCATGGGGATGTCAGCCCGGGAACCTCAGCCCGGGCCCTCATAATGACATTGCCAGGTTCGGATCGGCGTGCGGATGCGTCCGGTGGCCGGAGCCCGCGAGCATCATCATATGCCCGGTGCAGGCGATCATCGCGGCATTGTCCGTACAGAATTCCAGCCGCGGAAGGTGGAGCCTGAATCCGCCCGCCTCGGAGGCCTTCGTCATTCTCTGCCGGAGTTCAGTGTTGGCGGAGACCCCCCCGGCGATCGCGACGTCGCCCGCCCGCGTCCGGTCGCGGGCGAGAAGGGTTTTCCTGACGAGCACGTCCACGACGGACGCCTGGAAACTTGCAGACAGATCGGCGAGCACGCGCCTGGCCGCTCCCGGTTCGGCGCCGGACAACGCGTCCGGATGATCCCGGAGCCAGTACCGCACCGCTGTTTTCACGCCGCTGAAACTGAAGTCGAGTGTGCCGTCATTGATCATCGACCTGGGGAAATCGACGAATGATGGATTCCCTTCGCCGGCCAGGCGATCGATGGCCGGCCCCGCCGGAAACGGGAGCCCGAGCATTTTCCCCACCTTGTCGAAGGCCTCCCCCGCGGCGTCGTCCAGCGTAGTCCCCAGAATCTCGTGATGGAATCCTTCCCGTACCAGGACCAACTGCGTGTGTCCACCGGACACCGTCAGACAGAGAAAGGGAAATGCCGGCACCGGGTCTTCCAGGAAATTGGCGTAGATATGCCCCTCCATGTGGTTTACGCTCAGGCAGGGAATCCCCAGCGACCAGGCGTAGGCCCGGGCGAAATTCACCCCCACCAGCAGCGATCCCATGAGCCCCGGTCCCGAGGTCACG
>DATEDB010000329.1:0-3204 GCA_035286625.1 Bacteroidota bacterium | reverse complement strand
ATCCGCAGCCTTGCAACCGCCGGTGAAACCCCCGTTGTGATGGGGGAAGTCGTCACCAGATAAACAAACGTCATGAAACGCAGAAAGCCAGTCCGGGGGAAATCGGGAAAGCCGGCAGCGGCGAAGAAGATGCCGGGAACCGCGGGGAGGTTGCGTACCCGCGGGATCTCCGCCCCCGTGAAAAAGGCCGCGCCGGGGAGGGGAAAAGCCGGTCACGACGACCAGAAGCGGCTCGCGCAGCTCAGGCTCATCAGCGAGGTGACCAACCGGATGAGCGCCGACCTCGATCTGTGTGACCTCCTCGACATCGCCGCGTCGTATATCCGGAAGACCTTCAGTTATTTCGACGTCACCGTGTTCATCCTCACCCCGGACGGGAAACAGCTGGACCTGTCTGCGCACGCCGGGAATTTCACGGACTTCCTCCCCCACGGATACCAGCAGGACATCCGTAAGGGTTTCATCGGCAGGGCCGCGAGGCTCGGCGAAGTCGTCATCTGCAACGACGTCCGGACCCGCGCCGATTATCTCGCCTACGAATACCACGACACCAAATCGGAGATCGCCCTTCCGATTTCGATCGACGGGAGGGTCATCGGTGTGCTGAACGTCGAGGACACGAAACTGAACGCGTTCGACGAGACGGACGCGCTCGTACTGTCGACGCTCTCCGACCAGCTGGGGATCGCCATCAAGAACGCGCGGCTCTACGAAGAGGTGCGCCAGGCCAACATGAAGCTCATCGAACTCGACACGATGAAGTCTGACTTCCTGGGCATCGTTTCACACGATTTCCGCTCACCGTTGTCCAGCATCATGCTCGCGGCCCGGTCGCTCCTGAAAAACGAGTTGATCCAGGGCATCCCCCGCGCGAAGGAGTACATGCAGCTGATCGTCGACCAGGCGGTGCGTCTGAACCAGCTCGCCGAAGACACCCTGTCGATCACCAAGATCGAATCGGGCCAGATGACGTACTACTTCAAGATCGTGAACATCGAGCGCCTCATCCAGGACGCCGTCTCCATGGTCCGTTTTTCGAAGCGCCACGATTTCGAGTACAGCGTCGACCCTGCCGCCCTGTTCGTCAAGGGCGACCAGACGAAACTGCGCCAGGTCGTACAGAATGTGGTGAGCAACGCGGTAAAATATTCGCCGGCGGGCGGCAGTGTGAGGGTGGACGTCAGGAGTCATTCCACGGACGAAATCCTCATCACAGTCTCCGACCAGGGGATGGGCGTGCCGGCCGATAAACTCGGAAAACTCTTCCAGAAATTTTCGCGCGTGGATTCCCGGGAATCGAAGGAGATCAAGGGGGCGGGTTTGGGGTTGTGGATCTGCCGCGAGGTCGTCTCGGCCCATGGCGGGAGGATCTGGATGGAGAGCAAGCCCGGGAAAGGCTCCACCGTGAAATTCATCATCAGGAGAGCTCCGGAGGGCTCCTGATCTTTACACCGGGACGATTTCCACCTTCCTTCCGAGCTCCTCCTCGAACAGCTCTTTTTTCCGGTTGACGCCCCAGATCTCGAGTTCGGCGTTCATCCCTTTTCTCAGCGCCGGCCCGATCCTCACCGTTCGTTTCATCACACGGATTTTGACTCCCGTCACCGTGCGCCTGTGCGTCCTGTCCAGTCCGTCGGCGAGTCTCAGGATCGCGGAGAGCTTCCGTACAGTTTTCCTGGACGTTTCCGGGAGCAGCCCGTACGGCTCATGTTTCAGCTTCGGGTGGCTCTTGCGGTGGTAGCGGGCGATGTTTGCGATAATCTCCTTCTCGTCCTCCCGGAACCCGGGCAGCTCCGCGTTGCGGATCAGGTAATGGAATGCTGGTGGTGCCGTTCATGCGATATGAACAGGCCCACTTCGTGGAGCATGGCCGCCGCTTCCAGTAGCTCCCGGTCCTGCCTCTGGCACCGGTGGAGGTGGGCGGTCTGATCGAAAATTCCCAGGGCCAGTTCCGCCACACGTTCTGAGTGTTCTCTCTCTGATTTCAGTTTTTTCGCGAGGTGCCGGACGCTGGACAGCCGGATATCATGCAGCCCGGGAGTGGCGGCGCCGATTTTCAGGCTGTTGTCGTAGAGAACCCTGCGCCTCTTCCCGACAAGGAACTCTGTGCTTCCGCCTCCGAGGTCCACCAGGAGGATCCGACGGTTCATGACGGGCAGGGCCTGGAGCACGCCAAGGTAGATCAGCCTCGCCTCTTCGGGTCCCGAGACGATCTCCAGGGTAATGCCCGTCTCCCGGGCCAGGATGGTGAATCCACCCGTCTGCGGATCGACGCTGACCACTACCATGCGGATGGAGTTGGTCCCGACATCCACCGCGGCGAGCCGCCTTGCCCCGTCGTCGGGGGGTCCGGGTTTCACACCGGCCGGCGACCTTTTTTTCGATCCCATGGAAATTCGGTTAAGCTGTGAATGCGCAGGTTATAGCACCGGACGGGGACGGTCCCCGGGGGGTGGCCGGTCATCGGGGGTCAGCCGGCGTTCACGTTCCCCGACCCGTTTCAGGACATCGTCCAGGAAAGCCTCCCACCGGGGGAGGGTGTCACGCATTGCGGTCAACAGACTGTCGGTTTCCGCTGCCGAAAACCCAAAGACAATACGCAGACTGTCCAGGCGTTTTTCAAGTCGGGCCTGATCTTCAGCCTTCAGGCGCGAAATTTCCCGCTCTACCATCTCAGCCGCATAGAAGTCCTTGAATTTTTCCTCCACGGGGTTGGACGGGGGTGAGGGCTCCCCGCAACCGGATAAGATCAACGCAAACAGGAGGCCGGGGAGTGGAAAAATCAGGTGAGATGGACAACTCATATGCATGAAAATACGAAGTAAAGGCCGGTTTTCCAATTCCGAGAAACACGCCGGGATACCGGCCGAACCGGATACCAAATGGTATCAGGGAACGCCTGGTTTTGATAATTTTTGATCAGTTTTTGATTGATTTTGCAGAAAACCATACCCTTTTTGGTCTAAAATGGAAAGTTGGTTCCTTGACTTTCACGGCCGTAATGACTATCTTTTTGATCTGTTTTTCAGATTCTTACTCCCACTTCTTCGTAATTTTTGAATTTTTATGGCTTCCACCTCAGATTTCCGTCCCGGTATGACCATCCGAATGGATGGTGAATTATGGAACATCGTCGAGTTCCAGCACGTCAATCCGGGGAACTGGCGGGCGTTCGTCCGGGCGAAGCTCAAAAGTCTCAGGTCG
>DATEDB010000328.1:0-5387 GCA_035286625.1 Bacteroidota bacterium | reverse complement strand
GCTTGTCGGTTTCGACCGGGACCCGGACGCGCTGCGCGCCGCCAGGGAGCGTCTCGAAAGGTTCGGCCGTTCGGTCGATCTTGTCGGGCGCAACTTCGACGCCTTCTCTCACCGTCTCCGCCAGCTGAACATCGATGAAGTCGACGGCATATTACTGGATCTCGGCGTGTCCTCCCACCAGCTCGACGATCCGGGAAGGGGATTTTCGTTCCAGCAGGAAGGGCCGCTCGATATGAGGATGGATACCGGGATACCCGGGACCATCGACGGTTTGCGCGTGGTCAACACCTACGCGGAGGAAGATTTGAAGAGGATTTTCAGGGAATACGGCGAGGAAAGACATTCCGGCAGGATCGCCTGGAGGATTGTCACCGAGCGCGCCAAACGACCGGTGCGGACCACGGCGGAACTGGCCGCGGTCGTGAAAAAAGCCGTGGGAGGACGGTTTATTTTAAAAACGCTTGCCCGGATTTTCCAGGCCATCCGCATCGAAGTCAATGACGAACTCGGCAATCTCTCCCGGTTTTTCTCGTCGTGCCTGCCGGTCCTGGCCCCCGGCGGCCGGATTGTGGTGATCTCATACAACTCCCTCGAAGACCGGATCGTCAAATACTGGATGCGGGACGAGTCGAAAGTGAAAGGCACTCTCACGATCCTGACGAAGAAACCGCTGGTCCCGACACAGAGCGAACTGGACGGGAACAGGCGGTCCCGCAGCGCGAAACTCCGAGCTGCCGAAAGGAGACCATTGTGAGCAGGGCTCCGGCCATCGAGACCGGAACCGTCGAGACGGCCGAGAACAGACAGCGCAGGTTCGTGTACAACGGGGAACCGGCGACCGGCCAGTCGGAGTACCTGACGCGGGGCAACCGCCCGCTGAAGAGAAGGAAAAAATCCCCGTTCAAGATCGTGTCGCTGCTTGTCATCGTCTCGGGGCTGATCGTGTTTTACGTGTGGAACAAGATCTCCGTCAACCGCCTCGCGGCGGAAATCGGGGATCTCGGTTCAAGGCTGAAAAAAGTCGAAAGCATGAACGAAGTGTACCGCGCGGACATCAATAAAAAATCGAACCTCGACAAGATCACAAGGCTGGCGGCCGAAAGGCTGGACATGGTGTTCGCCTCCGAACAGCCGGTGTGGTTCGAAGTGGAAAATTACGTGCCACGGGATCCCGCCGATGAACATTAGAGGCCCGGCGGGCGTGACGCCGCAAAAACTGAATCAGATGCCGCTCCTGCCGCGGCGGGAGGTCCATCCGGATGAGGCAGCCCTGAACCGGAGATGGCGGCGGCGCCTGCACGTGCTGCAACTCGGGCTGCTGATATTTTTCTGTGCCATCTGCGTGCGCCTGGTGCAGATTCAGATCGTTGAATCCGAGCGATTCACCCGGCTCGGCGACCGGCAGTACGAGTGGAAAGAACCCCTCCCAGCCACCCGGGGCTCTATATTCGACCGGAACGGTCATCCGATCGCCTCCCATTCGATGTTCGTATCGATCGCAGCGAACCCGAGGATCGCCTCCGGGGGGGCGGCGAAGATCGCGGCCGCTCTATCGAAAATCACCGGACAGCCGGCCAGATCCTATCTCGCCGGCCTCAAATCGAAACAGGGGTTCGTCTGGCTGGCCAGGCAGGTGAGGCCTGAAGCGGTGCAGTCATACTCCCTCGACACGCTGAAAGGGCTCATCATCGCGGACGAACCGAAACGGGTGTACCATACCGGCAACGTGGCCGGCCAGTACGTCGGAACCACGAACGTCGACAACAAGGGGATCGCAGGAGTGGAACTCGAGTTCGACGGCCTCCTGGCGGGAGTGCCGGGGTACGTTGTCTACCAGAAGGACGCGACGGCGAACCTGATGCCGTCGGTGGATTATCCCCGCGTGGATCCGGTGCGGGGGCACAGCCTCGTGCTGACACTGGACATGTGGCTTCAACAGGTCGCCGAGAGCGAACTGGAAAAGGGCGTCAGGGAGAGTGACGCCGATGGCGGCATCGTGGTGATGCTGGACCCGCACACCGGCGAGGTCCTGGTGATGGCCCAGTCCCCGAGGATCAATCCGGCCGATTTCGGAAAGGTGCCGAAAGCTGACCAGAAGCTCAGGGCCGTCACCGACATGTTCGAGCCGGGCAGCGTGTTCAAACTGGTGACCGCATCGGCTGCGCTCGAGTACGGGCTGATTTCCCCCGAGCGGACGTTCTTCGCCGAGAACGGCATCTACAACGTCCCGGTCCCGGGCCGCAAAAATCCGAGGGTGATCAGGGACGTGCACAAATACGGCATGCTGACGTTCAAGGAGGCGATGGAGTTCTCCTCGAACATCGTCATGGCCAAGGCGAGCAACATCATCGGCGACGAAAAACTCTACCGCATGGCCCGGGACTACGGCTTCGGGACGAAGACGAACATCGATTACCCCGGGGAGATCGGCGGGCGGCTGACGAAGCCGGTGGCATGGTCGGCGCTGACGCGGCAGAGCGTCTCGTACGGGTACGAGGTCGGGGCCACGCCCATCCAGATCGCCGCGGCCTACGCCGCGGTCGCCAACAGCGGAGTGCTGATGCGCCCCTATATCTTAAAACGTCAACTCGACGCCGACAGCAACGTCATTGCTGAGACATCGCCCCAGCCGGTTCGCCGCGTGGTCTCGGAAGAAACCGCACGGATCATCACCTCCTTCCTGGAAGGGGTCGTCGAACGCGGGACGGCGGTGAGCGCGAAGGTCGAAGGTGTGAGGATCGCCGGGAAAACCGGCACCTCGAAGCGCCTGGTGAACGGGAAGTACGAAGGCGGGGAATACACGGCCTCGTTTGTGGGTTATTTCCCGGCGGAGCGGCCGAGGATCGTTTGCCTGGTGATGCTGGACAATCCACGCGGCATCAACTATCACGGCGGAACCACCAGCGCCCCCATCTTCCGCGGCATCGTGAAGCGCATCGTCACCGGATCGGACCTGTACGGTATGCCGATCGCGGAACTCGGTTCCCGCGATCCGCAGTTCCCTGCCATGGGAGCCGGACAGGCCGCCGCCACGGAAAGCCCGGCTGGCCGGGATCTTGCGCGGCGGAAAAATTTGAAGATGGCGGCATCCAGGAATGTCCCCGAACGAAAGGCCGATCACGTCGTGCCCGACGTCCGGGGATATTCGATCCGCAAGGCGGTGGGAATTTTACGGGACGAAAAATTTTCACCGGTCGTGCACGGATCGGGAATGGTGGTGTCCCAGCGGCCGGGGCCGGGAGAGCCGGTGAGGTCGGGAATGGTGATTACGCTGGAGTGCCAGCCCAAAACCTCCGATCTGGACGGCACAAGGTAAAGAAATGCCCGTCCGCGGACGGCGGCGCGGCGTCGCAACGAAATGATTCTTTCAAAATTACTGGAAAAGGTCACCGTCAGGAAAATGTTTCAGACCCTGTACGGCAGGATGGTTGTCACGCACGACGTGGAAGTGGGCGCCGTCACGGATGATTCGCGCGCGGTCGGCCGGGGCGGCATGTTCGTGGCTGTGCGCGGGCGGGCGGCGGACGGACACAGCTTCGTGCGCGACGCGATCGGCCGGGGCGCAAAAGTGGTGGTGGTGGAAGACGATGCGTCGGTCGAGGACTCGTTCTGCATGCACAGCGGGACGGTGAAAGTCGTGGTCCCCGATTCGCGGGCGGCGCTGGCGCAGATTTCGGCGGAGTTCCACGGACGGCCGGCTGACCGGATGACCCTCGTGGGCGTGACCGGAACGAACGGTAAGACGACAACCACAGCGCTGATCCGGCAGCTGCTCTCCGGCGCGGGCCAGGCAGGCCGTATGGTGGGATTGATCGGGACCATCGAAGTGAAAATAGGCGCCGAAACCCGGCCGGCGACGCACACCACGCCCGGACCTATGGAACTACACGCCATTTTATCGGACATGCTGAAGGCGGGGTGCTCGTCGGCGGTGATGGAAGTCTCCTCCCACGCGCTCGACCAGCGCCGGGTGGAAGGAGTCCGGTTCCGCACGGCGGTGTTCACAAACCTGACGAGAGACCACCTGGATTATCACGACGACATGGACGCGTATTTCGGCGCCAAGAAATCGCTTTTCACCTCGCTCGCGGAAGACGCAACCGCAGTGATCAACGTCGATGACGAATGGGGAAGACAACTCGCGGGCTCCTCGGCCGGAACGGTGCTGACCTACGCGATCGACGCCGAAGCCGGCCTCAGGGCGACCGATGTCAGGCCGTCGGCCGGGGGGATGTCGTTCAGGATGACGTACCTCGGCGAAAGCCTGCCCGTTCAGACAGGGCTGGCCGGCAGGTTCAACGTGTCGAACCTCCTGGCGGCCGCGGGGGCCGGACTCTCGCTGGGAATGTCGCTCGGTGAAATCGCCGGAGAGATCGGAAAATTCCCCCCGGTGCGGGGAAGGTTCGAACCGGTGAGGTCCCCGAAGGGCTGGACGGTGATCATCGACTACGCCCATACGCCCGACGCGCTCGAGAAGACCATCACCGCGGCGAGGGAATCGATGCCTGCCGGGGCGCGCGGACGGGTCATCGTTGTCTTCGGCTGCGGCGGCAACCGTGACAGAAAAAAAAGGCCGCTGATGGGCAAGGTCTCGGCCTCGCTGGGAGACGTCACGATCGTCACCTCGGACAACCCGCGGGACGAGGACCCGGAGGCGATCATCGACGAAATCCTGGCCGGGATCGACACACAGGCCGAACTGTTCCGTGAATCGGACCGCGCGACGGCCATCCGGATGGGGATGAAAATGGCCCGCGAAGGCGACGTGGTGCTGGTGGCCGGGAAGGGCCATGAGGAATTCCAGGTGATCGCGGACGAACGCATACCGTTCAGCGACCGGAAAATCGCTGAGGATTTCATCCGCGCCATGCAATGAACCTGACAATGGGCGACGTGCTGAGTGTGAAACATCTGAGCGCACATAATATTTCCCGGCCGAAGAACCTGAAGTTCTCCGGCGTCAGCACCGACTCGAGGGCCGTCAAAAAGGGAAACCTGTTCGTGGCGTTGCGGGGGCAGAATTTCGACGGCAACAGGTTCGTCGCACGGGCCTTCAGGCGGGGGGCCGCCGCGGCCGTCGTGGATTCCCCCGGGGGACGCCGCCAGGCGGGGTCCAAACCGGTGGTCGTGGTACCCGACGGGACGAAAACCCTCGGGGAGCTTGCCTCGGCGTACAGGAATAAATTTTCGATCCCGCTGGTCGCGGTGGCCGGAAGCAACGGCAAGACCACCGCCAGGGAGATGATTGCCGCAGTGCTCGCGAAAAAATACCGCGTCCTCAGAACACGCGGGAACCTGAATAACCACATCGGGGTGCCGATGACCCTCTTCGGGCTCCGTCCGGGACACCGTATCGCGGTCGTCGAATTGGGCGCAAACCATTTCGG
>DATEDB010000327.1:0-3147 GCA_035286625.1 Bacteroidota bacterium | reverse complement strand
CAGCAGGGGGTATGTGGCCATGGCCCGTCCCCCCGCATACTCCACGAGAGTGTATTCTCCTCCGGGGGCTGCGTCCGCCGCGAGCTTGATCGTCAGCGGGGAAGCCGCTCCCTGGACCCGGATCGGCAGTTCGCGCGCACCGCCGTCGACCGCGTCGATCAGGTCGCCGAACCGTTCCGCGATCCGGTCGCCGGCGAACCTGGCGTCGAAGACTCCGGCGGGCGGAGCGGGGGGCATCCCGAATGGTGCGAGATCGGTCCCGTCGGGGGCGATGTACAGCATTTGCCGTGATCCCGCGGCGTCTGAAATGACGATTGACTGAAATGCCGACAGGTCGGGAGCGACCCGTTTGGGAACGGCGACGGGTCCCATCGTAATATTTCCGGCGGCATTCGTCTTGACCCAGTATCCCTTCCCCGGGGAGATGACGGTGGCCGCGGAATATCCTCCGTTATACCCCCAGGCCGAGCTTGCGATGATCCCGCCCGACGGGGCGGCGACAGCGTGATCGACCGAGCCGATGAGGTTCCAGCCGGAATCGAGCGCCACGCTGACCGAATCGAGAGGAAGGCCGGAGACGGACTGGCTGACGGCGGCCGGGAATTTGCTCCAGTATCCCCTGCCCGCCTCCAGGGTATCGCCCTGAGGGTGCACATACCCGCTGTCTTTGTCGAAGGCCCAGGTCGTGCCGCCGGTGACGGTCGGGTACACGGCGGTCACAACTGGATCGGGCGTGTCGAGGGGACGGGATATCAGGTTCCAATCTTTTAACAGAGCGACCGAGAGGGTGCCGCCCGCCGGGGGTTCGGCGTGGTAACAGCTGTCGGGGCCGGGCCAGTCGGTGAGCGGGCTGAGCGTTGTGGTGACATCGGATGCCAGGCCCGTGAGCCCGGTGTAGAAGTCCACGTACCGGTAGTCGCCGCCGATGAAGTCCTTGATGCCGATCATCGCCCCGATGTCCGACCCGCTGTAGGTTCCGGGTATCACCGTGCCGTAACTGAAGTCGAACGCGTTGGACGTCTCGTAGAGCTTTACCTGGAAATTCACGAGCGTCGTGGTGAAATCGTAATACGCCCGCATGTTCTTCCACTGGATGATGAATGTCCGGAACGGGGCCGATCCGGTGGTAAGATAGGTGACGGCTGATCCGCCCGCGTTCGCGTTGAGGTCCTCCCACCAGGGTCCGAGCGTTTTCGTCGGCCGTTCCGTGGATCCGAGCCGTCCGTTCTGGTTCGCGCCGCAGCAGCCGAGCTGTCCGGAGCTCGAAACGCCCCGCTCGGTTCCCGGTGTGCCCGTGCCGAATTCCACCCACCCGTTCGTGCTGATCTGGATGTCGTCGTAACTGAACCCGTCGAAATCGAACGGAAAGGGCAGCGTCACCGTCGCCTGTACGTCGTCACCGACCGGACCGGCGGTGCCGCCGACGATCTCGGTGTAGGCGCATTCGACTTTTGAAACAAGATACGTCTGGATTGTCGGCGCTCCGATGACGCTGAAGGCGGCGGCGAGGGTATCATTTGTGAGGTCATCGTCAGATTGCAGGCTGATGGCCTGGACGGTGTAGGAGCCAGGGTCGGTGGGCGTGTAGGAGCCGGGGAAGATCACCTCACGGATTTCGGCGATCCCCAGCGAACCGGTATGAACCGTCCCGGAATACACTTCCGCCGCGTTGTGCACGATCCGGAGCTTCACGTCGAATGAATCCGGCGATGTCGTGGCCCCGTTGTTCCGGAATGAGGCCCTGATCGGAGAGATGGCGGTGTTTACGTTGACCTGGGACCCTGCCGCCGGGGCGTTGACGCTGTAGGCCTTGTAATCGAAATAGTTGGCGGGAAGCTCGTTCAGCATTTTTCGCTCGTAGACGCCGTTGCCGTGCGTGCCGACCCGGATCGTCCGGTTCGACGGGGAGATGCTGAGATCCGAGACGATCACCCCGTCGGGCAATCCTTCGCCGTACCCCGACCAGGAGGAACCGCCGTCGGTGGAGACGTACACGCTGATGTCGTTGCCGGCGTACACGATATCCGGGTCGAGGGGGTCGATGGCGATGGATGTAGCGGGCGCGTCCGGGAGTGTTCCGGTGATGTCGCTCCAGTTCGCGCCGGCATCGGTGGATTTGAACACGTGGCCGGCCCCGAAGCCGCCCATCGCGGCATATACCGTTGCGGCGTTGGCGGGGTCGACGCGGATGTCCATCGGGTAACGGTCCGGCAGGCCGGCGGTCACGTTGGTCCACCCCGAACCGTTCACCCAGCGCCATACAGTCGCCGGGCCGACCAGGGGCGCCATGCCGGCGTAGAGGGTGTCCACGGTTGTCGCGGGCATGCCGAGCGACATCGCCGGATTGCCGGCGTTAAGAAGTCCGGAGATGTCAACCCAGGCCCCGCCCCCGTTTGTCGTCCGGTAGATGCGTGATTTCCCCACGATGATGACCTGGGGGTTCGCCGGGGAGATCACGATCGGCGAGTTCCAGCAACCGGCGGTTGTTGAAAAATTGGCGAAATAAGCCCAGCCCCCGCCCCTGTCCGTGGAACGGTACAGGTAACTCCCGTTGCGGTAGACCGCGTACATGATGTTGTCGTCCGACGGGTCGATCGCCGTCCATCCCGCTTCGTCGACGGCGCTGCGTCCCCACACCAGGCCGCCGGAGTAGATGTAGCCGGGGATGTGGTCCTGGGACTGGACGAGGGCGACATTCGAATCTGTGGTGGAACTCGCGAGGCCTTTGTAGAGCTGCCCCGTCTGGAGACCGCCCCCCACGCTGGTGAAACTCTGGCCGAAATTGGTCGAGCGGTAGATGCCGTCGTCGTTGGCCGAATAAATCACGTTCGGGTCGCCCGGGTCGATCGCGAACCCGTGGTTGTCGGCGTAGAGACCGCTCGTCCCGAGGAAGTTGACGCCGCCGTCGGCGGATTTCGACGCACCCACCGAGGCGTGAAAAACCTGGCTGCTGTCCGTCGGATGGACGGCCACGTAATGCGAGTACCAGCCCTGCACACCGAATATTCCGTTCGTGGTGTAATTGCTCAGCTGGACCCAGTCGTCGCCGAAATTGGTGGTGCGCCAGAGGGCTCCCACGCCGGTGGTGCTGTCGCAGACGCTGGCGTAGACCCAGTCGGGGTTTGCCCCGTATTCGTGGAGAAGCGT
>DATEDB010000326.1:0-3049 GCA_035286625.1 Bacteroidota bacterium | reverse complement strand
CGCAGTTCTGGTACTACTCATCTCGATGGAACACGCACCGAGGCAAGAGAAGAAGTTTTGTATATTCCCGGTTTGAATGAAGAGCTAGCATTCAATGAAAAACTGCTACAGCGCAATTATGACGATCTCAATCGGCTGCTAACAGCGCTCATTTCAGCGTCTCTTGAGTTTGTGCAGTCAGAGATGAGAGCACCTGGCGAGTGAAACGGAATGAACCGAAGACGTGCTTAACAATGCGTTGCACAACAGACTAGCTCCAGCGCTGGCGCGCTTCCGCTGGCCAATGAACATCGCGTTGTACGAATAAGTTAGAAAGAGAGAGCTTTCCTCCCTGTGGTGCCCATTTTCGTCGGGTATGTCGCGCCATGCCGGATGAAATAGGGCACTACTGGGAAGGAAGCTTTAAACTTTCCTTAATTCATTCCCCTTGCAGGTCCTGCTCGCAACCAAGCCTTCTCCGCCGATCGGCGGGTCGCTCGTACTCCTTACTGTTTTTTCCCGCGCCGTTCATTTTCCAGCTCTTGCACAAAAGGCAACCGGCACGGCGATTCTTGGGACGTCCGCGTTTATGATTCACGAGATTCGTTACCTTTACTTCGAAGGAGATCAGATACATTCCTACGGCAGTTGTCGGTTGAGGAATTCCCTCGGAGTGAGGATCAACGTCCGACCGATGCGGCGGCGGTAAAGGTCCCGGAAATCCCTGGTGTTGCCGGTAAGGAAGAAGTCCATCCCATGGGCCACCGCCGTCGAAAGAATCACCCGGTCGTTTTCGGGTAGCTCCTTCACCCGTCGGTCCTCGCCTTCGACCGCCAAGTCGGGTACGACTTCGACATCCCCCGATAGTTCCTCGAAAAACGGGATGTCCTCCGGTCTTTTTTCCCGGAGGTTCGACTTTGTTTCCTCGAGCACCAGTCGGGAGATGAAAAGTCGGATGAATCCGAGGGATTGAAGTTCGAAAAGGATGGCCGAACGGGATTTCTCCCGCCCCGTCCACGCCACGGAAAACAGGACGTTGCTGTCCAGAAAGACCGTTACTTTTTCCATTTCGCGAGGATGCGGTTTCGCTCCCCTTTCCCCAGCGCATCCTCCCGAACCATTTTTTCGATCTCCCGGTCGGTGAACCGCCGAAGTCCAACCGTCACCGCCGGACGTATGAAAAGCCCCTCGTCGCGGATCTCCACGAGAACCGGGGTCTTCGGGGCGATACCGAGCCGCTTTCTCATTTCCTTGGGGATCGTGATCTGTCCCCTTTCCCCGACGATCACCGTGCTCATGCCCGACCTCCCCGTGGAAAAACCTGGAATCATTATTCCATATTTTCAGTAATTACGCACCAGGAAAACGCACGCGGTATCCGGATCGGTCTGTTCGCCATCGACGAGGCGCATTGCGTCTCGCAGTGGGGGCACGACTTCCGTCCGGAATACGTCCGGTCGGAGTATCATGCCCCCATGACAACGCACCGGTTTTTCGCGACGACGTTCAAGGGGCTGGAAGACGTGCTGGCGGGGGCGATCGCGGCCCTCGGCGGAGAAGACGTCTCCGCGGGCGCCGGATCCGTCGCCTTCTCCGGCGGCATGGCGCTCTGCTACCGCGCCAACCTCTGGCTCCGGTCGGCTAACCGGGTCGTCCTGCTCCTGTCGGAGTTCCACGCGCCGACCCCCGCGGCCCTCTACGAGGGGGCGAGCGGGATCCCCTGGGCGGAGCTGTTCTCGCCGAACCGGACGATCGCGGTCGACGCCACGGTGCGCGATTCCGGCATCACCCACTCCCATTTCGCGGCCCAGAAGACGAAGGACGCGATCGTCGACCGGTTCCGCGAGACGGTCGGGCGGCGGCCGGACGTCGACGCGAAGTCGCCGGAGGTACGGATCGTCGTCCGGATCGTGCGCGACGAGTGCGCCATCTCGCTCGACACCTCGGGGGAGAGCCTGAACCGGCGCGGCTATCGCGCGAACCCGTCGGAGGCGTCGCTCAAGGAGACGCTGGCCGCGGGTCTTCTTCTGCTCGCCGGGTGGCAGGGGGACGAGCCGCTGATCGACCCGGCGTGCGGCGCCGGGACGATCCCGATCGAGGCGGCGCTGATCGCGGGGAACGTCGCGCCGGGGTCCCTCGGGCGCGACTTCGGGTTCCAGCGCCTCCACGGGTTCGACCGGAAGCGATGGGAAGCGCTCCTCTCGGAGGCGCGGGAGGCGGCCCGTCATCCGGTCCCGGTGCGGATCGAGGGAAGCGACATCGCCCCGGCAGCGGTGGCCGGGGCGATGAAGAACGCCATTGCTGCAAAAGTCACCGAACGGGTGCTATTTAACGCAAGGTCGATCCGCAATTTCGATCCCGGGGAGGGGCCGGGTACTCTCCTGTGCAACCCCCCGTACGGCGTCCGCCTCCCCGGCGGCGAGGAGGTCGAGGTGTTCTACCGGGAGATGGGGGAAGCGCTCAAAAAACGGTGCCGGGGGTGGACGGCGTACCTGCTCTCCGGCAACTCCGCCGTCACCCGCTTCCTCGGCCTGGAGGCTTCGCGGAAGTTCCCCGTCATGAACGGCCCGATCGACTGCCGCCTGCTGAAGTACGACCTGTACTGAGCCCCAGGGAGGATCCATGGAGAAGTTCGTCGTTCGGGCGATCGGGGTCGTGCGGTCGGCGTTGAAGGATCCGGCGGACGCGCCGAAGCAGGGGGCGCTGACCGGCCAGGAGGCGGAGATCGTCGTCGACCCGGCGTATCTCCCGGCGCTGGAAGGGCTCGACCGCGGCAAGGGGAAGATCATCGTGATCTGCTGGATGCACCGCGCCGACCGGGGCCGCCTGAAGGTCCATCCGCAAGGTCAGGAGGAGCTGCCGGAGCGCGGCGTCTTCTCGACCCGCTCGCCCCACCGGCCCAACCCGGTTTCGTTGCACACCGTAACGCTGGTGTCGGTCGCTGGGAACGTGCTGCGCGTCCGCGGGATGGACGCGATCGACGGGACCCCGGTGGTGGACATCAAGAGCCACTCGCCGGAACTGGACGGCTGACCCCTTCGCGAACGGAGAGTGGAAAGACTACCCGAAC